>CAZPJJ010000597.1:0-2119 GCA_964586535.1 uncultured Acidobacteriota bacterium
GCCGATGACCCGCCGACGTCGTCTCCCAACCGAAGGCGACTCCCTCGCCGCGAAGAAGGCTCGCGCGTTCGCGAGGGAGCCGGGGAAGGCGCACCCGCGCGAGTTCGTTCGGTCGATCGAGAAGGCGCGCGGGGAGTTTCTGCCGTCCGCGATTCGTTCGGCCCTCCGCGCCAAGGCCGCAGAGAAGCGCCGCGCGATCCGGAAGACGCCCGTTATCGCGGCGAGGTCCGATTCGGCCCGGCCCGGCTTCCTCGGGCGACTCCGAGCTCGCGTCTCGTCCCTTCTTCGGAGGACGCCATGAGCTCCAGCGTGCTCGACGGCCGCCAGCGGTTCTATCGCGCGGGTTCGCAGCCGGGGTCGGTAATCCGGACCTCGGCGACCGGCGGGGAGCGGATCGAGGGGATCGACTCCCACCACCTCGTGCCGCCGACCGACTACCGGCCGCTGACTCGTGCCGAGACGCGGCGAGCGATTCTCATGACCCTCGCCCTGACGGCGTTCCTCGTCCTCGTCGTCCTCTCGTTCCGTTGCCACGCGCCGATCGCGGAGCACGCGGTCCGGCTGATGGGGAGGTAGCCATGCTCGACTTCGTACTCGTTCTCGCTCTCCTACCCGGCCCGCCCACGCTCACCGTGGACGTTCACGAGATCGGTCCGGGACGCATCGCGACGCAGGCCGTGATCGCCGGGCCGCGCAGTTGCAACGCCTCGGAACAGCAGGCGTGCAACGAAACCTGCCGCGACCTCGCCTTCGAGAAGCAGGGGATCGTCCTTGAAGCGAAGTGCGCCGTGAACACCGCGATCTACGCCCTCTCGATCGGTGACGTCTACTTCGAGGATCGGTCGTGCAAGTGCACGATCGCGACCGATTCGACGGTGTCGGTCGGGTACGGGTACTGACGTGCCCGGCATCGGCTCGATTCAAGCCGTCCGCGAGAGCGACGAGTACAAGATGCGCCGTCTCCGGCACGAGACCATCAAGCCCTACGTGGACGCGCTACGAGACGCACAGGCCGAGATCGACCGCCTTGCGTCAGATAACGAGCGCCTAAAAAAGCTCGTCACGGATTACGAAGAACTCGCCCGAAAGGGTTTTGAGATGGGGCAGGCGTCGCGCCCGCTCCAAACAAGGGAGGCCCAATGAAGACCGCAAAGAAGACCGTACTCGTCTACACCATCCGATTCGAGGTCGAGCCGAGCGCGGACAACCTCGACAAGATCGCCACGTCGCTGCACCGCGCCAGGATGCTCCTTCAGGAGATCGGCTCCACGAGCTGCGACGGCCCGAAGACGGCCCGCGTTCCGGTGCAGTCGTGAGCCGAGGGATGCTCTCCCCGCGCGAGGCCGCGGCGCATTCCCGGTGGCTCGATCCGCCGGACGTGGACGATACCGAGTGCCCGGACTGCGCCGCGGCGAAGGCCCGGCATCGGTTCTTCGAGGGCTTCCGCGATCTCGTGACGGACATCGTGGACGCCAAAGAGACCGATGAACTTCTCAACCCGAATAACGTCTACCTCGACGAGCTTCGGATGATGGCGGATCACGTCGCGGACGCGAAGCGAGACGCCGCGCGACGGAACGGCGGGATGCGGTGCTGTGCGTGTGTGGGGGCGGACCGATGAAGGCCCCCGCGCCCGGCGTCTATCCCGGCGTCCCGTTCCTCGACTACCTCGCGTGGGACGCTGCGTCGCAGTCGATCCTCCGCGAGTTCGGCCGGTCGCCGCTGCACGCGCGGCACGCCCTGACCTCACCGCGGAAGGACACGCCCGCCTTGATCTTCGGCGAAGCGGTGCACTACGCGATTCTCCAGCCGGAGGCTTTTTCGAAACGGTACGCGCAGCCGCCGAACGTGGACAAGCGGACGAAGGCCGGGCGGGAGGCTTACGAGGCGTGGCAGGCCGACCACCCGAACGCGGTGGCGCTCACCGCCGACGAGTACAAGCGGTGTCTCGACGCATCCGCGGCGGCGCGGGAGCACGCGATCGCCGGGCCGATCCTGCGGTCCCCGGTCCCTGGGCTCCGCGAGGTCTCGGTCGTTTGGAACGATCGCGAGACCGGGGTGCTGTGCAAGGCGCGGCCCGATCTCGTGACCTCCTACGACGGGTGGACCGTCGTCGCGG
>CAZPJJ010000598.1:0-2117 GCA_964586535.1 uncultured Acidobacteriota bacterium
ACGTGACCGGTCCACGGGACGGTCTCCGCCGCGGGCCGCGAGATGGTCGGGTGGAACGAGAACTCGGGGAAGTTCCGCTCGAGGATCTCGAGCTCGCTGCGATAGCCGAGATCCCACGAATGCCGCGCGCCGAGAAGCACCGCGGTGCGGCGTTTCGGCCCGTGCAGCAGACCCGAGCGCAGCATGCTCATATAGGGCGCAAGGCCCGTGCCGGTGGCCACGAGCACGAGATCCTGGCCTTCGGGGATCTCGTCGAGCGTGAACGATCCCGTGATCTTCGGCCCGAGCCAGAGCGCATCGCCGACGCCCAGCGCGAAGAGTCGCGGCGTGAGCGCGCCCGAGTGCACGAGCGTGATGAAGAACTCCAGGAAGTCGCGCTCGATCGAGCCGGAGGCGATCGAGTACGAGCGGCGAATCAGCTTCTCGGGATCGGGCGCGGGCTCCTCGTCGGCATCGGCCGACGCATGGCGCGCCGCGGAGCCCGGAAGCCCGAGGACCGCGAACTGCCCTGGCGTGAATGGCGGCAAGTGCCAGCCTTCCGGCGAGACGCGCATCACGATGAGCTCGGCCGTGACTTCGAGCCGGTCGGTGACGCGCGCGTTGAGGGCGGGGGTGCTCACGGCCCGGAAGTCTACCTTCGCCGCCGCGATCCGCCCGCCGCGCGCGTGTTGAATCGTCGGGGGCGCCATGAAATAGTGACTCGGTTTCCCGCAGGAGGCGCCATGCGAACCGGAATCGTCGAACTGGACGCGGATCACCCCGGATTCAACGACCCTGAGTACCGGCGCCGCCGCGACGAGATCGCCCATCTCGCGCGCGACCATGCGGCGGGCAGCAAGCCGGCGCGCGTCGCCTACACCGATACCGAGACCGAGACCTGGGGCGTCGTCTTCCGCGAGCTCAACCGGCTCTTCCCGACGCACGCTTGCAAAGAGTATCTGCAGGGGATGCAGGAGCTCGACTTCTCTCCCGACGCGATTCCGCAGCTCGCAGACATCGACGAGGCGCTCCACGCGCGCACGGGATTCCGCATCTGGCCGGTCGAGGGGCTCGTCGAGCCGCGCGATTTCTTCGCGGCGCTCGCCAAGCGCGTCTTCCCCGCCACGCAGTACATCCGCCATCACAGCGTGCCGCACTACACGCCCGAGCCCGACACCGTCCACGATCTCCTCGGCCACATCCCGATGCTCGCGATCCCCGAGTACGCCGATCTCACGCAGAAGCTGGGCGAGGGTTCGCTCGGCGCGACGGACGAGCAGATCAAGCAACTCGCGCGGCTCTACTGGTACACGATCGAGTTCGGCGTGGTGCGCCAAGACCGCGAGCTGCGCTGCTACGGCGCGGGCTGCCTGTCGAGCTACGGCGAGATGACCCGCGCGGTGCGCGCCGAAGAGCCCGAGATCCGCCGCTTCGATCCCGAGGCGGCGCGCAAACTCGATTACCCGATCACGACCTATCAGCCCGTGCTCTGGGAAGTCTGCTCGATCAGAGAGGCGTTCTACCTGGTCGCCGCTTACATCGAGCGCATCAAGTCCGAAGCGTGAAGCGCGGCGCGCCGCGCGACGGAGCGTTGCGATGATCCACCGCATGCAACTGGGCGAAGTGCCCGCGAAGCCGCACATCGCCTTCGCGCCGCAAGGAGAGCTCTCGTTCGAGCACTGCCTGACGCGGCAGGGATTCGACGGCGCGTTCTCGATCCTCTATCACGAGAAGCCCCCGCACTGGGTCGCCGCCGAGGAAGACCTCGGTCCGCATCCGGGTCTCGCGCCGCAAGTCGCGGCGGGCACGCTGCGCAGGCAGCACTACAAGAGCTTCGAGATGCCGCGCGGCGGATCGCATTTCATGGGCCGCAAGCTGATGCTCGAGAATCCCGACATCGGCGTGTGGATGGTCCACGCCGACCGCGACGACGACGCGCTCATCGCCAACGCCGACGGCGACGAGCTGACGTTCGTGCAGAAGGGATCGGGGCGCGTCGAATCGCCTTTGGGAGTGCTGCACTTCGAGGCCGAGGACTACGTCTTCGTGCCGCGCTGGCTGCCGCATCGCTTCCGGCTCGACGGCCCGGCGTCGATGTTCATCATGGAAGGGCGCTCGTACATCGACATTCCGAAGAA
>CAZPJJ010000599.1:0-2110 GCA_964586535.1 uncultured Acidobacteriota bacterium
GGTCCTCGGTGTCGGCGTGGGCTGGCTCACGGGGCTGACGCCCGGCGGCACGCTTCTGCTCGCGACGCTCGCGGCGAGCGCCTCTTACATCGCGGCCCCCGCCGCGATGCGCGTCGCCGTGCCGCAGGCGAACCCAGCGCTCTACCTGACGGCCGCACTCGGGATCACTTTCCCCTTCAACGTGATCGTGGGGATTCCGCTCTACTTCCAACTCGCGAAGTGGGCTCACCAGTGGGGAGGATGACGGCGTGCAGGGCACGAAGCGAAAACTGGTGACGGTCGTCGCCGAGGCGGCGATCGAGAAGCTCCTGGCCAAAGACCTCGCCGCCCTCGGCCTGCGCGGCTACACGATCCTGGACGCCCGCGGCGTCGGCGCCCGCGGCGTCCGGCCTCAGGATTGGGAGCAGAGCGGCAACGTCTGTTTCCAAATCGTGTGCGGCGAGGCCGACGCCCAGGCTTTGCTCGCGCGGGTGCGAGACGCCTACTGGACCGACTGGGCGGTCGTCTGCTGGGTCTCCGAAGTCGAGGTCTTTCGTCCCGAGAAGTTCTGAGCCGATCCGCCTTTTTTCCAAGCGCCCTACTCGTATATTCGGCGGGCGGGAGGCTTCATGCTGTCGTTGCGCGTTGCGTTCGGGATCTTGCTGGCTCTTCTCGTGCTCCCCGCCGCAGGGGCGACCGCCACCGGCGAACCGCTCATTTTCGTGGACCGCATGGGACGCGAGGACCTGGCGACCCTCGACCAGCAGGGCGTGCTGGTCTTCCACGAATCGAACGCGGGCTTCGTCGCCCGCGCGAGCGAGGGCGAACGCGAAGCGCTGCGCGGACTCGGCTTCACGCTCACGGTCATCGACGACGACGGCCGGAGCGACGGACTGGCGGTCCTCGCGAAGCGCCCCGAGACGAACCTCGACGCGCTGCGCGACGAGGCGCGCGTCCTTCTCGAACGCGAGAACTGGATGCTCGTCCGCTTCGCATCCACCGAAGACGCCGCGGCTCATCCCGGAGCGTCGTGCCTCGCGGGAACGGTCATCGCGGCGGAGCCGCTCGTGCCGCCCCGGACCCGCATCATCGCTCCGCCCTCGCTGCGCGACGCCAACGACGCACTCGAACCCTTGCCGCTGATCCAGAAAATGGTCGGCGGCGTCGACGAGGCGAAGATCGACCAGTACTGGGTCGAGATCACCGATAACCCGCCCACGGGGACGCGCTACTCCCTCTCACAGGGCTGCCGCGACGCGTCGGATTACAGCCGGGGCGTCTTCGAGGAACTCGGCATCCCCGTCGAACTCCACGAGTGGAGCGCCGCGGACGCCCCCAACGTGGTCGCCACGCGCGAGGGCGCGATCCGCCCGGACCGCATCGCGATCGTGCTCGGCCACCTCGACGATCTGCCTTCGTCGGGCTCCGCTCCCGGCGCCAACGACAACGGCTCGGGAAGCGTCAACGTGCTGGAAGCCGCGCGCGCGATGAACTGCTACGCGTTCCGCAACACCGTGCGCTATCTGCACGTCACTGGCGAAGAGCAAGGTCTCAAGGGCAGCCGCGCCTACGCCACCGAGGCGTTCAACCGAGGCGACGACATCATCGCGGCGATCAACATGGACATGATCGGCTGGGAAGGCGACGGCATTCCCTCGACCGAGAACGTCGACATCAATTTCAACGGCCCTTCGCAGTGGCTCGGCGAACTCTTCCGCGACGCCTCGATCGCCTACGACACCGGCGCCGTCGTCGACGCCTTCTACTGTCCGAGCCTGACGGCCTCGGATCACCAGGCATTTTGGGAGAAGGGCTACGACGCCATCTGTGGCATCACCGACAACGAGAACTACTGCGGGCACGGCGGCAACTATCCCTACTACCACCAGTCCACGGACACGATCGAGAACAACGGCGATCCTTCGCTCTTCTACGGCGTCGTGCGCACCTCCGTCGCGACGCTCGCCCATCTCGCCGAACCTTTCAAGGTGACCTTCGATCGCGGCGCTTACGCTCCTGCGGGGACGGCGCGCGTCGTGTTGGGTGACGCGGATCTCGACACGGTCCCGACGAACGTCGAGACCGTCGACCTCCTCGTCACCAGCACCTCTGAACCTCAAGGCGAACTCGT
>CAZPJJ010000600.1:0-2102 GCA_964586535.1 uncultured Acidobacteriota bacterium
CACGCCGCGGTTGGCGATGTTGAACTCGCCGTCGAAGTTGAACGCGCGGGGGTCGGAATCCGAGCCGTACTCGGCGATCTTGCGGTAGTTGATGTCGCCCGTTAGTTCGGTCGAATCCTGGTTCTTCTCGTCCTTCGGCTGGAACGTGCCGATGCCGATGCGGTCCTTCTCGGAGAGCGTGAGCCGGCGGACCCGCGCGTGCGCGAGAACTTGCGAGAGATCGCCGGAATAGCGCCCCATCAGCTCGCGGAACTCCTGCCGGCAGAAGGGGCAGAGGTCGCCCTCGATCGTCACGCGCCGGTCCTCGCCGCCGCGGCCTTCGTTCAGCTGGTCGAGCACCATCGGCCGCAGGTCCACGGGCACGAGATGCAGCGGCTCTTCGTGCATCGGACACCACTGCACATCGTCGGGCCGCACGAGGTCGCGCACCCATCCATACGAGTAGAGCGCGCCTTCCGGACGGCGCGAATACGTCTCGAGTCCGCGCTTCACGAGACGGACGATGGTGCTCTTCGCGGAGCCGACCGGCCCGTGCAAGAGGATCACGCGCTTCTCGGTGCCGTAGCGCCGCGCGGCGCTCTGAAAGATGTTGACGAGCTTCATGAGCGGGATGTCGAGGCCGTACACGGCATCCTGCCCGCCGTTGTCGGGGTCGTCGAAGAAATGAAAGTGCGTGACCTTCTTCTTGTTGTCGATGTACTCGCTCGTCCCGTAGGAGAGGATCATGTCGTAGACGCGCTCGAAGGCCGTGCGCGTCACCTCGGGGCGCTCTTTCACGATGCCGAGATAGGCGTCGAAGGTGCCTTGCCAGTTCTGCTCGCGGAACGCGTCGAGATTCTGCACGCGGCAGATCGATTCCAGCATGGCACGGCCGACGTTCGCGTGATCGTTCATCGGAACCTCCCCGGGTACCGCCTCGCGGCGGAGCGGCGCACGGCAAGCCGAGGGCCCGCAGCGCGGCGGAGATCGTTGCTGCCCTCGATCGGGAGCATCGGGACGATGGAGCGCTTGGAGGACCGCATCGGTCGAGAAGCGCGCCAGAGCACGCTGCTCCGCGAGAACCGACACTTCGCCAAGTTTGAGACGAGTTTCACGGCGAAATCCTCGTTGATCGTCCCAGAACCGACTCTCGAACGGCGTATCCGTTGGAGTCAGGCTCGCCGCCAAGATAATGTGGGTGCGATCAGCGAGCAAAGGTGTCAGAGAAGCGAAAGGAGAGAACAGGTTTGGTGGAACTCGGAGAGCCGGCCGCGCAGGACCTCGTTCTCGTCCTCGAGGCCGCACTGGACCCGCCCGGGGTTGCCATCGTCTCGGCGGGACGCATCGTCGCCATGGAAGTCGTCGCGAGCGGACCCCGTCATCGCGGCGATCTGCTGGCGGCGATCTCGCGTGTCCTGCGAGCCGCCTCCGCCAGCGTGGCGGAGATCACGGGTCTGGCGGTCGGAACCGGGCCCGGGTCGTTCACCGGAACGCGCGTGGCGTTGGGCATAGTGCACGGGTTGAGGCTCGCGCGGCCGGAGTGGCCGTGCATCGCCGTCGAAAGTCCTCGCATCCTTCTCGAGGCGGCCGGGGTCGTTCCGTCGGGAACCGCGATCGTCGCGATTCCCTGGGGGCGGCTTCGCACGCTCCTCGTGCGCGAGTCCGGTCAGGAATCGCCCACGGCGCGTCTGGTAGCGCTCGATCAACTCGCGAGCGAAGCGAGCCTGGCCAATGCTTCGATCGTGACGACCTCGGCTCTCGCGAACGTGGCGTGGCCGACCGGATCGCGCGTCTCCATCACGGCCGTCGCTCCGATCGAGGCGCTCGCGCGCATGGTCGCCGAGGGATGCGCGGGCTGCCCGCGACCCGAAACTCCTCCGCCCGCCTACGCCGTCCCGGCTGACGCGATCCTGCCCGCACGCAGCGCGCAACTCGCGCCCGGGCTGCGCATCGAAACGCTGGGCCCGGACGACCTTCCCGATGTCGTGCGGCTCGAGGGGTCGAGTTTCTCGGACCCCTGGTCGGAAGGGATGCTCCTCGGCGAACTCGTCCCCGCGGACGACCGCGTCGCCATCGGCGTGCGAAGCGCCGACGGTGTCCTGCAGGGGTTCTCGCTGCTTCGG
>CAZPJJ010000601.1:0-2093 GCA_964586535.1 uncultured Acidobacteriota bacterium
GGGGGAGCGCCCCCGCCGCAGCCGCCCGACGACCGGCTTTTCGCCGGCCCCGAAGACATCGCCGCAGAGCGCGCAGCCAAGGACGAGACCTTCCGCGACGGCCCCGACTCGCCGCTCACGGAAACCGAGCGGCCCGGCTTCGCGGGCCTCCAGTACTTCCCCTACGACCCGGCGTTCCGCTTTCCGGTGTACTTCCGCGCCCTCGCAGAACCCGAGCCGCTGACCATCATCACGACCCAGGGCAAAGAGCGCCCCGCGGTCCGCGCCGGCCATTTCGAGTTCGTCCACGAGGGTCGCACCCACCGGCTCACGGCCTTCCAACTCCGAGATGCCGGAGAGGCCGGCTACCGCGAGCTCTTCGTGCCCTTCATGGACGCCACGACGGGACAAGAGACCTACATTGCGGGGCGCTATCTGAGCTTCGACGTCGAAAGCGCCGTCGACGGCTGGTACGGCCTGGACTTCAATCTGGCCTATCATCCGCTCTGCGCTTACGGCCGTACCGACTACGTCTGTCCCCGCACGCCCGAGGAGAACCGCTTGCCTTTCGCGGTGCGGGCCGGCGAGCGCGGCCGAGCCCACCAAACGATGCCGAAAGACGCCCTTTCCGAGGCGCCGGCCACCCTGGAGCCCGCGGCTGACGCGGGCGAGGACGCACCATGATCCCCGATCGAATCTTCCTCATCGGTTTCCTCGGTTCGCCGAAGCTCGAGATCGGCCGGGCGCTCGCGCAGCGTCTGGGCCGCCCGTGCTTCGATCTCGAGCAGGTAGTCGAGATGGCCGCGCGCATGCCGATCAAAGAAATCTTCCGCAAAGAAGGCGACAGCGGTTATCGCCAGCGCGAGCGCCGCGCGCTCGTCTCCGTCTCCACCGGACCGCCCTCGGTCTGCGTGCTCGGAGTCGCCACCTTCGTCGATCGCGGCAACCGCCGCACCATCGCACAGGCGGGCGTGTCGGTCTATCTCGAGTCGTCGCTCGAGCAGTGCCTCAAGGGCGCAGTCGACCGCGGCATCATGCGACCCGACGACGAAGCCAGCGAGCGCTTCGCCTCGCTCTACGAAGTGCGCACCGCCGAGTACGAGAACGCCGACGTCATCCTCGACGTGGTCGACCGCGACCCCGAAGCCGTCGCCGACGAAATCGTCCAGAGCCTCGAAGAGCGCGTCTGGGCCGAGAAGTTCATGTGATGGCCGATCCGGCGCTCAAAGGCAGCGGCCTCTCCCGCGCGCTGGGGCTCTCGATCGTACTCGCCGGTTTCGCGATCGCGGCGGGATATACGCTCGCGCGTTTCGTCCCGGATGTCGTGCCGCTTCCCTTCGTGCCTTTCTTCGATCGCCCGCGCGTCTGGGGGAGCGCCCCCATCCTGCTTGCCGCGCTCGTCGCCGTCGCGCTCACCGTCACGACGGGCATGCTCATCCTGCAGCGCTCGCGTCTTGCTCCTCATGTCTTCGTCCTCGCCGGATGGGGAGGCCTGGCCTTCTCGATCGCGGCGCTCTGGCCGGGGCGGCGCCTCAATTTCATGATGCAGACCGCCGTGACCCAGGCCGAGCGTGCGGGCGCTCCGGCGGGGACGACGATCTGGGACTTGATTCCGGCGCCTGCCTATGTGGCGGCGGGACTGATCGCGGTGGTGTGGCTTGTGGTACTGCTCGTGGGGACTTTCCACGTCATCTCGCACCGCCATCTCTACCGCTGACGCCACGGTGACCGGAAGATTGTTGGTTTTCAGACCCTTCCTCGCGCCGTGGGGGAGCCCGCCGCTCCCCGACCGTCGTTCGAAATCCCCGAGACACCCTCGACCTGCCGGTGAAGCCGTTCGCCTGGCGGGCAACTTGTTGCGTTTCATCCCGCGAGTCACGCAAGAATCCGGGAGGTGCGTCGAAGACTCGCCGACTTCTCTCTTCCGACGCGCGCGCTTCAGAACGCGTACTTCAGCTCGTGTCTTCTCCAACGCTTGAGGCCCGGCCAAGAGATGATGCGCCGGTAGATGTCCATCCACGCCTCGGGCACTTGCAGACGCCCAGGGAAGAGCCTTTGGGCGATGAGCCGCTTCCAGGTCCAGCGCTCGGGGTCGATGCCGGCGGCCTGGGCGG
>CAZPJJ010000602.1:0-2082 GCA_964586535.1 uncultured Acidobacteriota bacterium
ACCCCACCGAAGCGAACCCGGTGCTCGACATCCCGCGGCAGATCTTCGGCCTCGGCTGGCTGCCGCTCTCCTCGCTGAAAGCGCACGCCTCAGCGCTCCGGCCCCAGGCTGTGATCGCGAACCTCGTTCTCGCCATCACGTACTGGGCAGCCCACGCGACCGCCGAAGCTCGCGCCGAAGCGAGGGCCCTCGTCGAGGCCCACGTCGCCGAGCACGAGGCGGCGCATACCCCCGAGCAGCGCGCGTTCATCGAGAAGATCCTCGCGGTGTTGGCATAGCGTTTGCTATAGGCAACGCGATGTCCAAGTCAAAATCCGCGGTCCCCGCCTCGTTGATCCGCGAGGCCAAGCGCTTCGCGTACACCGGCGAGCTGAGCACCGATCCCACCTCCCCGTATCACGCGATCCACGCCGTGCGCGTCGAGCCGGTGGGCGGTCACGCGCTCGTCGTCGCGACCGACGGTCACGCGCTCATCGCGCTCGAGGCCCCTGGCTGCCTCGTCGAGGCGGCCTACACCGTCCCGGACCTGCTCGTCGAGTACCCCGACTGGCGCAAGGCGGTCCCCGGCAACCGCGACCTGGACGGACCGGTCTGCACCGTCGACGAGCTGCTCCACGCGCTCCGCACGATCATCGCCCGCGCCGACGCCGCGCACGCCGAGGCCGTCGCGGCCTGGCGGAAGGCGCACGCCGAGACGAAAGCGGCCGCCAAGGCAGCCCGCGCCGAGGCGCAGGCGCTCGTCAAGCAGGGCCGGGACTGGTCCGCCAGGCCGATCTACGCCAGGGCGCGAGCGCTCGACGAAAGCGCAGCGAAGCTCTGGAAAGAACCGCCGGTCGCCGCGCCGCCGATCGTCGTCCTGCACTTCGGCGCCACGTCCGGCGCGCTGGTCGCCCCCGACGGCGCGCGCGTCGCGCAGCTCCCCGGGGTCGGTCGCGAGTTGCGCGTCGGGATGAACGCGCGCTATCTCGTGGACGTGCTCGAAGTGCTCGGCGACGCCCGCGTCACGCTCGGCAACGGGCCGCTCGCGCCGGTCCGCTTCGACGCGACGACCCGCCCCGGCTTCGCCGTCGTGATGCCCTTCGACCTCGACGAGAACGCGAAGCGGAAGGGGAAGCGGGAAGAGAAGCGAACGAAGTGAGGCCGCCTATCTTTCGCGCCGCCTTCGAGGGCGAACTGGTCGTGGACAACTTCGCGGGCGGGGGTGGCGCCTCGACCGGCATCGAGCTCGCCCTCGGGCGCCCGGTCGACATCGCCGTGAACCACGACGCCGAGGCGATCGCGATGCACGCCGCCAACCACCCGGAAACGAAGCACTTCCGCGAGGACATCTGGGAGGTCGATCCGCGCGAGGCCTGCGCCGGAAAGCGCGTCGGCTTGGCCTGGTTCTCGCCGGACTGCACGCACCACTCGAGAGCTCGCGGCGGGAAGCCGCGGGAGCAAGGCATCCGAGGGCTCGCATGGACCGTCGTGCGGTGGGCGCGCGAGGTCCGGCCGCGGGTCATCGTGGTCGAGAACGTCGAGGAGTTCGCCGAATGGTGCCCGCTCGACGAAGGCGGCCGCCCTATCCGAGAGCGCAGCGGGGAGACGTTCCGGGACTGGCTCGGCGCGCTGACCGGCCTCGGCTACGCGGTCGAGTATCGGTCGCTGGTCGCGGCGGACTACGGCGCGCCGACGACCCGGAAGCGCCTCGTAGTGATCGCCCGCTGCGACGGCCGGCCGATCGTCTGGCCGGAGCCGACCCACGGTGACGACCGTCCTGCGCCCTGGCGACCCGCGGCCGAGGTCATCGACTGGAGCATCCCCTGCCCGAGCATCTTCCTCACGAAGACCCAAGCCCGCGCCGCTGGCGTGAAGCGGCCACTCGCGGAGCCGACGCTCCGCCGGATCGCGATCGGCGTGCGCCGGTTCGTGCTCGAGAACGCGGAGCCGTTCGTCATCCCGCTCACGCACCACGGGTACATCGGCGCGCGCAGCGTGGGGGAGCCGCTCCGGACGATCACCGCGGCGAACCGGGGCGAGCTCGGCTACGTGACGCCGTTCCTCGCGAAGTACTACGGCGCCAGCGAGCACGGCCAGGGCATC
>CAZPJJ010000603.1:0-2061 GCA_964586535.1 uncultured Acidobacteriota bacterium
ACGACACCCATCGCATTGTCGACGTCGATGCCGCGGCGCATCGCGCGCCGCGCGATCCAGATCCAGCCCACGACGAGCGCCGTGGCGACGAGGACGCCGTAGGCGGGAAGGCGGAGGCGGATCTCGCCCAGCAAGGGCAGATCGTAAGTGCCGAGATCGAAAAGGAACGGATGCACCCTGCCCTCAAGCCTCGTCGCGAGTGGCGGCGCCCTCGGCGGAACTGGAAGCGGCTGCCGCCTCGCCAGGCTCGGCGGCGGCCCGGCCGAAGAAGACCTCGAGAAGGAGCAGACAGGCCCCCGTGACGAGCCCGATGTCCGCGATGTTGAACGTCGGCCAGCGGTTCGTGCCGAACCATTCGATGAGCTGCCCCATCGCGGGTTGCCAGCCGGCGTAGACGTCGATGAAGTCGACGACGTGGCCGAAGATGATCCTGTCGAGCACGTTGCCGGCGGCGCCGCCGAGGATGAGCGCGAGGCCGAGCCGGGCGAAGCGCTCGTGCAGCGGCACGCGCCCGAGGAAGATCGCGATCGCGACGAGGGCGAGGAGCGGGAAGCCCGTGAGGAGAATCATGCGCCAGGGATCGGGCAGGTCGTTGCCGAGCCCGAAGAGCGCGCCGCGGTTGTGGCTGAGCGTGAAGCGCAGCGAATTGGGGATGAGCAGCACGGACTGTCCGTCCGCGCGGCTCAGGAGCAGCGAGGCCGCGAGTTTGGTGGCCTGGTCGACCACGAACCAGACGCCCGCGATCGTGAAGTCGCGATGATGGGGCTTCACGGCACTCCTCGGCGCGGCGGCTCGCACGCGCGTCCGGCGACGATACACCACGGCCCGAAAGACTTCCCGCGAGACACGCGAGCGTTGGAGGGGGAGAGAGCGCGTGGCAGAATGGCGCGCTTCCCGTTTCGATCACGCGGTCGCCTCCGGACGAAACCGGTGCCGGGACGGCGGGACGGGGCTCGAGGCGCGTGCCTCCCTGGTTCGCGACCGGGGCTCGGTCGCCGCCGGGGCTCGCCCATCTCGTTCCCGCGCCCCCGGGGCCACGACTCGCCTCACGGACGCGACCGCAGAGGCCACGATGCCCTATTCGAGACCGCGCGGCGACCACCGCTTTTCCGACATCGAACGCGAGACGCTCCGCTTCTGGAAAGAGCGCGACATCTTCCATCGCTCGCTCGAGCAGAGCGCGGACGCGCAGCGATTCGTGTTCTACGAAGGACCACCGACCGCCAACGGACTGCCTCACAACGGGCACGTCCTGACGCGCGTCGTCAAGGATCTCTTTCCGCGCTATCGCTCGATGAAGGGCGAGCACGTGCCCCGCAAGGCGGGCTGGGACACGCACGGGCTCCCCGTCGAGGTCGAGGTCGAGAAAGAACTCGGCATCCACGGCAAAGGCGAAATCGAGGCCTATGGCGTCGAGCCGTTCACCAAGCGCTGCATCGAGTCGGTCTTCCGCTACACCGAGGAATGGGAGCGCCTGACCGAACGCATCGGTTTCTGGGTCGATCTGCCGTCGGCGTACGTGACGTTCCATCGGCCTTTCGTGGAATCGGTGTGGTGGGCGCTCGCCGAGCTCTTCCGCCGCGATCTCCTCTATCGCGGACACAAGGTCGTGTGGTGGTGGCCGCAAGGCGGAACGGCGCTCTCCTCCGCCGAGGTCGGCCTCGGCTATCGCGAGGTGGACGATCCCGAGGTCGTCGCGCGCTTTCGTAGCCTTTCGCGGCCGGGCGTCTCTTACTTGGCCTGGACGACGACCCCGTGGACCCTGCCGAGCAACGTCGCGCTCGCGGTGCGCGCTGACCTCGACTACGTGCTGGCCCGCGTCGTCAAAGAAGGCGTCGAGGAGCGCGTGATCGTCGCGGCGGCGCTCATGGACGCGGTTCTTGCCGGCGCCGAGGTGGAGGTTCTCGAGACCTTCCGCGGAGAAGCACTCGTTGGCGAACGCTACGAGCCGCTCTTCCGCTACAAGGAGCCCGAGCGCGGCCCGTCCTATCAGGTGATCGCGGCTTCGTTCGTGGGTGCCGAGCAAGGAACGGGCATCGTTCACGTCGCGCCGGCGTTCGG
>CAZPJJ010000604.1:0-2060 GCA_964586535.1 uncultured Acidobacteriota bacterium
GAATCCGCCGATCCAGCCCACGCGCTCGATCGTGCGCGGATTCTCCTCCACCCAGGCGCGCAGCAGCTCCTGCAGCTTCGCCACACTCGAGCCCTCGCCGTCCGGTGGCGGAAGGAGGTTCGCGCTGCTCGCCTGAAGGCCGCCCATGTAGACGTGGCTGTGCGAGTCGACGAATCCGGGAAGCATCGTCTTGCCCTGCAGGTCGACCTGGCGCGTCGCGTCGGACGCCGTGCGCAAGAGGCTCGCCGCCTCGCCCACCGCGACGATCTTGCCGCCCTTCACAGCCACCGCCTCGACGGTGGTCGGTGTCTCTCCTGCCATCGTGATGATCGTGCCGCCGTGGTAGATCACGTCGGGCGCCTGCGCGGGATCCGCGGATCCGCAGTCGGAAAGCGCGAGAGCCAGGATTGCGGCCAGGACCAGAGCCAGAGAATTCGCGTGCATGTCATGCCCCTGCGACCAAGAACCGTGACGATTCGGCGCTGACGGTGGATTGGTGGCGGGGACTTTAGCGCAGATCCGGAGAGATGGGCGGAGGCGAGTCCCGAGGAGAGCACCCGGAACCGCTGACATGGTGAGGAACGACGCGGCGGGATCGCCAGATCCTGAAGCGAGAGAAGCAACCCGTCGAAACTCGCGTGCGGCTCGTCGGATCGCTTCTCTCGCTTTCAAGCCCCCCCTGCGCGAACGCGCCCAAATCCTCGATGGGCTCTTCCTGCCGGTGTCTCGTCAGCCCAGCGGTTTGCTCCCGCTCCCGCTCCCGCTCCCGCGGGCGTCCTGGCGGACCAAGTCACGGACCGCTATCACGAGCCCGTGCCGATAGCGGCCCTCGCGAACGGCCGTGCTCACGATGCGGACGAGCCTGCGGAACGTCGCCGTGTCGCCCCGCTCGTGGGCCAAGTTCGCCAGCGCGACCTGCGCTTCGAGCACGAAGCCGTTCAGCGCGTGCTTCTCGGCGGTGTCGAGCGCACGTTTCAGGACGAACTCGGCGCGATCCAGGCGCCCGCAGGCGATTCCGGCGCGGCCCAACAAGAGCAGCGTGTTCGTCAGCGTCTCGACATCCAGGTCCGCGGAGAGCATCTCGCCCTCGTCGATGAGATCGAGCGCCGCGGCGGTGTGACCGAGATGCGCGTGCGCGAGTGCCTTGTGCGCGACCAGTCGCACGCGCAGCGCCGGCGCCACTCTCGACGGGAGCGCCGATTCACACTGCTCGAACGCATCCAGCGCCCCCTCGAAGAGGCCCCGATGCGATCGAGACACGCCCACGGTCATCAGCGCATAAGCCCGAAGCTCGGCCGACTCGTCCAGCGCCGCCGGGTCGATCGCCGACACGATCGCTTCGGCGAATTCCGGGATGCCCACTTCGTCGTTCGCCGCCGCGATGAGGAGAAGCCCGCGCGCGTGGTCCCCACGAGGCAGGGCTCTCGTCGCGACCGCTCGCTCCGCGAACTCGCGCGCCGCGTGCCATCGGCCCGCTTCCTTCATCACGCTCGCCAGCAGCAGGAGCGACTTCGCGTGCTTCGGCTCGTCACCGCGAGCCCGCTCTGCCTCGATCGCCGCGAGCGCCCAGGCCCCGGCGATGTCGAACTCGCCCGCCCTCGCGGCTTCCATGCACTTCGTGCGCGCGAGGGCGTAGTCGATACCGTCCGCCGGCTCAGCGATCTCGGCGCCGAGGATCTCGAGCTCGTGGAGGACGCGGAAATCCGCGCCGACCGCGTGGGTGTAGACGAGGAACTTGCGGACCGTCTGCGGGATGCCGCGCGACTCCAGGCTGGCCACGAACGCGCGGTCGACCGCCGTGTGGGAGTCCTTCGTCAGGTCCGCGGCGGCGGCCTGGGAGATGCTGCGTTGGCGCCTGACTTCGCGCAGATAAGTGGCCGCGTCCCGCACGTGCCGGGCTCCTTCGCTGAGGATTCGTGTCCGCGGCGTGAATGCTAGCACACTTAGGATGATTCACACGAGGGTGCTGGGCGAGGGCAAATCGTCCGCTTTCGTTCGGAAACGAAAGACGTCCCCATGCATCTCGGCGGCGTTTTCGAAAACCTTGCCAGTGTGCTTGG
>CAZPJJ010000605.1:0-2059 GCA_964586535.1 uncultured Acidobacteriota bacterium
GATCCGCGGCGGCCACGTCGACCTGACGATCATGGGCGGCATGGAAGTCAGCGAGCGCGGCGATCTCGCCAACTGGAAGATCCCCGGCAAGAAGGTCAAGGGCATGGGCGGCGGCATGGACTTGATCGCCAGCGCCAAGCGCGTCGTCATCGTCATGACGCACGCCAACAAGGACGGCGAGGCGAAGATCCTGCGCGAGTGCCGGCTGCCGCTCACCGGCGTGCAGTGCGTCGACCGGCTGATCACCGAGTTCGCGGTCTTCGACTTCGAGGACGGCCGGATGATCCTGCGCGAACTCGCGCCGGACATGCCGCTCGATCAGCTCAAGACGATCACCGAGGCGCGCTTCGAGGTCGCCCCCGATCTCGCCGAGCTGACGTGGTCTTGACGCGGCTGCGCTCGTCAGCGCAGGCCGAGTTTGTCCATCAGCGCGATGAAGAGCACCGCCTGATGCCGCGCGTCGGCGTCGGCGCGGTGCACCGTCGCCCTGTCCTGCGGGGCGACGCCTAGCCGCTCGCAGAGCGTCTCCTTCGAGGTGTCGAGCCAGGGCAGCGCGAGCGCTCCCATCGCGAGCGCTTTCGTGTCGAGCGCCTTGTAGCCGAAAGGATTCTCGAGGCCGCACCAGGCGTGGTACCAGGAGACGTACATCCAGTCGAAGACCGCGACGTGGCCGACGAAGACGGGCTTCGTCCCCGGCACGCACTCCGCGCGCACGTAGCTCGCGAGGCGCATGAGCGCGAGGCGCGGCTCTTCGCCCTCGCGCACGAGCCGCTCGAGATCGAGGCCGTGGATGGCGTTCGCACCGGGATCGGAGCCGCCAAAGACGGGGCGCAACTCGGCGTAGAAATCGCCGCCGATAGCAAGACCGCCCGAGGCAGCGGGAACGACGGCCGTCGCGCCGAGGCTCACCATGCTGTAGAGCCCCGGCACGGGCCCCGTGGCCTCGACATCGACCATGAAGTAGGTGCAGGGCGCTTGGCTCATGACTCGATCAGCTCCACGAGGCGCGCGCGGACCATCTGCGTGAGAAAGCGCGGCAGCCGCTCTTCGATCGGCGCGACGCTCTCGCCGAAGCGCTCGACGAGCGCGGCGCCGATCTCGCGCACGCTCTTCGTCCCGTCACAGAGTTCCCATGTCAAAGACCCCAGCGCGTCGAGCTTGACGCGGTGCGCGGAGAAGCCGAAGGGGCGCATGAGCGCGTCGAGCCAGCCGCCGCCGAAGCGCGGGACCAGCACGGCGACGCGCACCTCGCCGTTGGCGTCGACGGTGGTCTCGGCGGGGCGCACGCGCTTCGGACGCACGTCGCCCCACGAACACGAGACCGCCCCTCGTCCTCCGCGCCCCAGCGCCATGTATCCGCGCCCCAGCGCCATGTATCAGCGCCCCAGCGCCATGTATCAGCGCCGCCCCTTCGCCGCGAAGGCGCGAACCGGCGCCGAGATCAGCATCGCCGCGACGATCGCGAAGAGGCCGAGCATGAGCACCGAGGCGGGCAGAGAGTCGTGCGGCCAGAGCGCGAAGATCGGCTCGGTCGTGTCCATGGCGATCACATAGAGCGCGAGGAGCACGCCCGCGAGCGCCTCGCCCGCGATGAGTCCCGACGCGACGAGCACGCCGCGATTGCCGGCGTCCTCCACGGCGGCTTCGTCGGCGCCGCGCTTGCGCAGCATGGAATCCGCGACCCAGCGGAAGACGCCCCCTAGGAAGATCGCGAAGGTGCTCTGCAGCGGCAGGTACATGCCGACGGCGATGAGCATCGGGCTCGGCGCCTTGATGAGGATCAGCCCCACCGAGAAGAGCATCCCAACTATGACCAAGGGCCACGCCATCTCGCCGCCGATGATGCCCTGCGAGAGCATCGCCATGAGTCCCGCCTGCGGAGCCGGGAGCTTCTCGCCGCCGATGCCGACGCCGCCCTGCTGGATGTCGGCCGCGTGGAGCAGGCCGATCGGCGCGATGAGCAGGAACGACACGACGACCACCGAGACCATCTCGGCGATTTGCATGTTGCGCGGCGTGCCGCCGAGGATGTGCCCGACCTTGAGGTCTTGCATCATGT
>CAZPJJ010000606.1:0-2058 GCA_964586535.1 uncultured Acidobacteriota bacterium
CCGAGGCTGAAGATGCCATCGGCGTAGCGGAAGGCGAGCCTGCCGGAATCGGTGAGCACCAGGCCGCGCCCGGCGCGCTCGAAGAGCCGAATGCCGAGCGACTCTTCCAGCGTGCGGATCTGGCTGCTGATCGTGGGCTGCGAGAGCTTCAGCTCGCGGCTCGCCTGGACGATGCTGCCCTCGCGGGCGACGACCCAGAAATAGTAGAGGTGATGGTAGTTGAGCCAGCTCATGACGAGGCCCTCTCATCGATCGGTCCCTTCCCGGGACCGTTGGAACGTGGCGCCGCCGCGCCGCCCATTTCGTCGATCGCGTCCGCGTCGCGCATGCGCACGCCGCTGCGATGGCCGGCGCGCGCAATGACGTGGGCGCCGACCGGAGCCGTGAGTGCCAAGAAGAAGCAGACCAAGAGCGCGCGGACGGCGAGCGCACCATCGGCGAAATGCAGCGCCCCCGCGACGACGACGCAGAGCGCACCGAGCGTCGCCGCCTTGCTCGAAGCCTGCATGCGCGTGTAGAGATCCGGCATGCGGAGCTGACCGAGGGCCGCGACGAGCACGAAGAGCGCGCCGAGTACGGTGAGCGCGACCGCGAGCGTGTCGGCGAGCGCGTTCATCTCTCCTCCCCGCGCGAGGCACGCTCCACGTAGAGCCCGAAGGCGACCGTGCCGACGAACGCGACGAGCGCGAGAACGATCGCGACATCGAGCAGGACCGGCCGGTCGAAGACCATCGACGCGAGCGCCGCCATCGCGATGACGATCGTCGCCATCAGGTCGAGCGCGACGGCGCGGTCGGCGAGGCTCGGACCGAGAGCGAGCCTGATGCCCGCCAGAACCCATGCCACCGCGAGCGCAGCCAGCGCGAAGGACGCGATCTGCGGAAGGAGCGCGGTCATCGGAGCAACTCCAGGAGGCGCCGCTCGAATCCCTCCTTGACGTCGCGGCGCACCTCGTCGGGATCCTCGGCGAACATCGCGTGGACGAAGAGCGTCGCCCGATCGCTCGAAATGTCGAGGCTGAGCGTTCCGGGCGTCAGCGTGACGAGATTCGCCAGCAGCGCGATCTCGAGGTCGGTCTTCGCGTCGAGCGGCACGGCGACGATACCGGCGCGGCGCAGCTTTTGCGGCGTGACGACCTCCCAGGTCACGCGCAGCGACGACACGAGCAGCTCCCACAGGAAAAAGAGCGTCAACGAGATCGCCTGCGGCAGCTTGCGTCCATAGCGCGGCTCGCCGAAGAGCCGCCCCGCGCCGCCGAGCACGACGTAGCCGAGCAGAAAGCCGACCGCGATCTCGGGGAGCCCCCACGAGCCGAGCAGCGCCGCCCAGACCAGGGCAAAAAGCACATTGAGCAGGAAGGACGTCATGGAGCGGCCTCCCCGGGCGCATCGGTGTCGAGCACGACGGCCTCGACGTACGCGCTCCCGTCGATCAACTGCGCCGCGGCGCGCTCGGCGATCGCGAAGAGCGGTGCCGGCGCGAGTCCGATCGCGAGCGTAACGAGTGCGAGCGTGATGATCGGTGCGAGGCGCAGCGCGCGCTCGCCTCGGCTCCACGGCTCCGGCGGGGGGCCCGCATCGGCCGGAGCGTTCTTCCAGAACGCCTCCGTCCAGATCTTCACCATGCTCAAGAGCGTCAGAAGCCCCGCGATGATCGCGGCCGCGACCACCAGCCAAGCCTCCGCCGCCAGTCCCGCCTTGATGACGCCGAGCTTCGCCCAGAAGCCCGAGAGGGGCGGGATGCCCGCGAGGCTCGCGGCCGGGATCGCGAAGAGCAGCGCCAGCCACGGCGCGCGGTCGAGCAGCCCGCCGATACGCGGCAGTTCCGTCGAACCCGTCAGTCGCCCCGCGACTCCGCCGACGAGAAAGAGATTCGTCTTCACGACGATGTGGTGCGCGATGTAGAAGACTGTCGCGGCGATGGCGAGCCGCCGCGTGCTCTCGTCGGCCACGGTCAGCAGGCCGACTCCGATCACCATGTAACCGATCTGGCTGACGATGTGGAAACTCAGGATGCGGCGGATCTCGGCCTGCGAGAATGCGCCGAGCACGCCCAAGA
>CAZPJJ010000607.1:0-2052 GCA_964586535.1 uncultured Acidobacteriota bacterium
TAGACCTCGACCATGCTCCGGTGCTCGACGCTCCACAGGATGCAGCCGAGCTCGATGACGCGGTCCTTCTCACGGTCCAAGCCCGTGGTTTCCAGATCAACGATCAGCACGTTCCGCATCACCCGACCCTCCGCTCCCGCAGATCGATCTCGAAGGCCGCGAGCTTCTCCGCGACCTCGCTCAGCGAAGTGCAGATCGCCGTGTTCGCCAGGTACATGAGCTCCGGCTCGCTGATCGGATCGTCGAGGAGCACGATCGTCCGCTGCCCGGCGCCGGTGGCGATTCCGAGCTCAAGATGAGCGGAGCGCCCGCACGGAAGCACAAGCACGGTCGCGTCCGCTGCCTGCAAGGCGTTCATGTCCTTCGCGTAGCCGGAGCGCGCGATCGGGTGCGTGAGCACCTCATCGCGGAACCGACGCGGGTCCTTCAGCTGCTCGGGTGTCGCGCACTGGCGCCAGCTGAACCCATGGTCGCCCGGCTCCGGGTTGCGGAAGTCGTAGACGTCGTGGCCGGCGGCGCGGAGCGCGGTGACCACGGAGGACTGGAGCGTGTTGCGCCAGCTCGATGCGACGTAGATCTTCATGCCGATTCCCTCAAAAAAGCCCCAGCGCCGCCACCCCGACACCGCTCGGACCAGCCCGAACGGTGCTCGTAGGAGAACTGCACAGACCCCGTCAGAGCGACGGCGCTGGGGGCAGCCTCAGCCCCTCGCCTCCGCGCTCGAGCTCGCGCTCGTTTCGGTCCGAACCATCCCCTCTTCGATGATGATCGCGCCCGGGTCTCCGTCGCCCACGCGCTCGACCCAGCACTGCAGCCCCTGCTCGGCGGCGAGCTCGGCGAGCAGTTGGAGCGAGGCGCGGTCCAGGAACGCGCCCTCGCGGATCAGCACGACGCGGATCCGCGGGTGGAGCGCCGCCCCGATCGCCACTGCGACCCTGAGCTTCTGCGACTGCGACGCCTGCTCGAGCGGGACCCCATCGAGCGTCGGGCCGAGGTCGTCGAAGCCCAAGCCGGCCACCGGGAACTTCGCGGCGGAGAGCGCGGCTTGCTTCTTCTGGTCGATGTAGGCGAGCGCTTCGGTCATCTCCGTGACCTTGTCGGAGCGCTGGCAGAGCTCCTTCTCGAGCGCGTCTCGCTCGAGCCGGGCCCGCACCTTGCGGTTCGTGACCTCGAGGTCGGCGAGCTGCTGGCGGACCGCGGCCATGTCGGGCTCGACCAGGGCGTCCACCGTTGCCTGCTGCGCGCGGATCCGCCCGGCGTTCTCGAGGCGAGAATCCGCCAGGCTCGAGAGGTCGGCCTCAAGCTTCGCGACTTCCGCATGGAGCTCGGCGAGCCGGGTCTCGATCTTCGCCGCGGCCTCATCCCGCGCGGCAGCCTCCTGCTCGAGCTGCCGCAACGTGACCCGGACCGCCTCGTTCTCCTTCTGCACCGCGGCCATCTCGTCGAGCTTGGCGAGCAGCTCCTTGCTCGAGACCTCCGCCGCCGGCAGCCCCGCCTCGGGCTCCGGCAGCGAGTCGAGTCGCGCCTTGAGCTTCTTCAGCTCTCGGTTCTCCTCGGTGCGTCGGGCGAAGATCTGCGCGCGGTCGCCGTCGAGCTCGGTGAAGTCGAGCCCGAGCGCGCGCCTGAGCGCCTCGTCCTGCTTCTTCGGCTCCCAGCGCGTGAACGCCAGCGGGTCCCAGGAGATGGCCGACCAGAGCGAGTCCAGCAGGGCCTGCGGCGACTTGATGGGGGTCCCGTCGGCGCCCTTGACTACCAGGGTCGTTCCCTTCGGTCCGAAGCTCCGCTCGACCACGATCTCGCCGAGGTCGACGACGGCCTCGGCCTTGCGCGCTCCGTGCCGGATCGGGTCCGGCGGGATCGCCTTCGCTCCGCCCAGGGCCATCTCGATGGCGTCGAGGGTCGAGCTCTTGCCGGCGCCGTTCGCTCCGCCGACCAGTACGAGCGAGCCGTCCTCGGGGCGGATGCGGACGACGCGGAGGCGCTTCACGTTCTCCGCGCGGAGCTCAACGATGTGCAGGGGCTTTCCGTTGTCGGACATGGCTCAGCCCTCCT
>CAZPJJ010000608.1:0-2037 GCA_964586535.1 uncultured Acidobacteriota bacterium
GGACATGGCGACGTACGCGTCGCCATGGTGGCGGCTCGGCGTCGCTCCTCGAAAAGGAGTTGAGCGTGACGAGTACGCGACCGAAGCCGACGGACCTTCAGCAAGAGTCACGAGCGTTGGGTGAGTTGCGCCGCGAGAGGCGGCGGCAGCTTGCGGAGATCCTTCGCCCCCTTCTGGCCGCCACGGAGACGGCCTTCGAACGTGCTCTCGCGAGCGAGCGAGAGCCTGCGAACAGCCCGTGACCAAGCAACCGAAGACTGGTCCTCAGAGCCCGAACCACATGGAACGGGCTCTTTTTCAAATCCTAAAGCGTACCTGGCTGCGCGAGCAGATCGAGGAGTGGGGCATTCCCGATCCGCCCCCGGAGCCTGCCGCAGGGGAAGCTTGGTATACCGATCCACCCGAAGTGCCGCGGCACCTGGTCGGCGTTTCCTCGCCGAGCGACATCGGGACCTCGGTCAAGATCGATCCGTCCGCAGCGGAACTGTCACAGGCATTCTCTCCCCGGCCGTATCTCATCGTGTCCAACGCGGCGCTGCTGGATCAGGGGATCGCGTGGGTGTGTCCGCTTGTTTCGGACTTGCGAATCCGTTCCGGTGCGGCCAAACCGGACTGGGCCGTGGAACTGCCGGAGCTCTCCAAGCGCAACAAGAAGTCGCACTGCCTCTGCGCGAAGATCCACACCATCGAGACCATGGCCTGCGAGGATCCCGCCGATCGGGCTCTGCTCAAACCGATGCGCGCCATCACGTCCGACTCCGAACACGAGATTCGCGATGCCATTCTCAGGTACATCGAGGGCGCAGCCGCGCCGAAGCGCGACGCGTTGCCGCCGGGCTCGATGGTTTCCAAGGATGGCGTGGACTTCGTCGTTATCGCAAGTTGCGACCTGTCGACCCAGTTCCGAAAGGGCGGTGTGATCTCGACACTGGTTCCATTCGAGACCACGGAGCCCTCGCTCATGAGTTCGGGCGAACCTCACCCTAGCATCGTCCCCGTTGTGAACACGTCAGATAAGGGCAAGTCCGGATTCCTTGACTTGGCGGCCGTTCGCACCGTTCAACAGAAGCTATTGAACCGCTCGCGCCTGCACCCGGGTCGACGAGCGGATCTCGTAGATGCCGCTCGCATCGCGTTCAAGCGGTTGCTTCTTGGTGATGACGTGTCTGACTCACTTGGCGGCCAGGGAGCCCCGGTCGGCGCGCTTCCAACAAAGGAGTCGGTATGAAGCCGCGACACGTCGATCCCTCATCTGGTATCAGCTCGGGCGATACGGCGACGCACAAGAAGCATTCACGCGCGCGTCCGACCTCTATCGATCCGCCAGCGACGATCTCGGCCGCGCGAACTGCGACGTATGCCTTGGCCGTCTCCTGGTAGTCGACGGGGAGGAAAGGCAAGCCGCCGCAACCTTCCGGACCGCGCTTCGCGCGTATCGCGCCCAAGGGGATTGGGTCGGGGAAGCGGACGCGCTCTCGCAGATCGCCGGCACGTACGAACGGCGCGGCAGGATCCGCGACGCGCTCCGCTTCGTAACCGAGGCGGCTACCGTCGCGAAAGGTCGCGATGCGCTCGCGCGGGCGACGGCGTTTGCGATTCGCGGGCGGCTCCACTTCGAGACGGGCGCGGCAGCCGACGGACTGCGTGACTACGCGCGCGCTCGCCGCGTGTACGTCAAGGAAGGCGCGCACATCAACATCGCGCGCCTCGAGACCGACCTCGCACGACGCCTTGAGGCCCTCGGCATGACGCGCCAGGCCCGTGCGGCGGTTGGGCGCGCATTTCGGGCGCTCGAGGATGTGCGGCGCAAGAACCCGCTGCCCGACGTTCACGCCGATGTCGTGGAACAGTTCGACGACGCGCTGCGCATCGCGCTGCGTATCGCGTGGCAGCGTCGTCGGCTTCGCGAGTTCGTCGCGGAGATGGAGTCGCGAAGAGCCTGGACGCTTGGTCGTCCACCCGGCCCGCGGACGGCGAAGCGTCGCGACCGGACGCAGACGGCGGCGGGCGACGTCGATGGCGCTCATTGGATCGGCG
>CAZPJJ010000609.1:0-2028 GCA_964586535.1 uncultured Acidobacteriota bacterium
CAATTCATTGCGCCCGGATCGCCGCCGCAGGCGGCGACATCGCGTTCGTTCAGCGATATGCCAAGAGCACGATGCCGAAAACAGGTCGCCGCCTTCGGCGGCGATCCGGTCGCCATAAATGGCGCCCCTACAAGAGCGTTCGCGGCGCGACGAATGGCGCGCGGCAGATGATCGTCGATGGGGCGCGATCGCGCGCTCAAGGACAGACGGCGTCCGTGTCCTGGGAGGCGATGCCGCAGAAGCCGGCGCCGCTGCTCGTGCGGCGTTCGCCGCGGGAGTCGTAGCCGTGGAGGCTCTCCGTCGAGCCCGACGCGCCGACGATCACGAAATAGCGCGCCGATCCGGGTGGCGGTGTGGGCACGGTCGCAGTCGCCGACCCCGAGGTCGAGAGCGAGCACGTCGCGCCACTGATCGTGCCCCCCGCGGGAAGCGTGGCCGCGTCGCCATGCAGCAGGTGGTACGCGCTCGAAGGGCAGAGCGTCGCGTCGAAGGTGACTGACACCGCGGTTCCCGCGCCCTTCGCCGCCAGCATCGCTGTGCCGCCCGTGAACTTGCCGTCGGGGACGGGGCGCGTGCCGAGCGCTCCGGCCGCGCACGTCTCTCGCTCGTAGACCTGCAGCGCATCGACGTTCCAGCCGCAGTAGCGCACGTCGCTGTCGGTGGCGACGCCGAAGCGCAACTGCGCGTCGCTTCTACCGGCGAGCACGGCGCTCGCATCGACCTCGAAGGGCGTCCAGTCCGCGTCCGAGAACGACACGTCGGGATTCGTCCAGAGGCGCGTCCAATTCGTGCCGTCCCAGGCCTCGACGAACGACTGGTCGTATCTGCTGCGTTCTGTGCAGAGCCAGCGCACGAAGCGCACGCGCGCTTCGCTGCGTCCCGACGCGTCGAAGACGGGGCTCGTCGCGTGCTCGGCGCTCGCGATGCCGTTCTCGTAGTTGCCGAAGCTTGCTCCGAAGCCGGAGAGGTCGACGCCGAGCACCGAGAAGCCATCCCAGGCGAAGAAAGGATCGGTACCGCCGCTGCCGCCCTCGGCAACGCCGCCGAAGCCCGAAGGCGAGGTGATCTCCCACTCGCCTTCGAGCGTCCAGCCGAAGCCGCTCTCGAAGTCGTCCTGGAAGTACACGTCTTCGGGACCACTGGGCGTCGCCGCGCGTGATTCGGTGTTGGCGTCCTCGGCCCCGCCGCCGCAGGGACCGGCGCCCGTCGCCGCCGTGTCTTCGGCGCGTGCGATGTAGTAATAGGTTTGGCCGTCCGTGACCGTCGCGTCCGTAAAGTTGGTCCCTTCGATGCAGGTCGCAATGCGATTCGCGGGGCTCGGCGTGAATCCAGGCACAGCGGAGCGATGAATGTTGGTGCGCACCGAGCCGCCGGCGCAGCGCGCCGTGGCGGCGCTCCACGCGAGCGCGACGCCGCAGTTCGCGGAGCCGCTGCTGCCGGCGGTGGCGAGGCCGTCGAAGAGCGGCGCCTCGAGGCACGCGCCCGTCGTCGCCGCACTCGCGCAGAGCGAACGCTCGCTCTCGCAGCCCGTTTCGTCGACGGAGCTCACGCGGTAGCCGTAGGTGACGCCCGTCGAGGCGGTCGCGTCGACGAACGACGTGGCCGAGGGAATGTCCGCGATGCGCTGGAAGGGCTCGCCGCAACCCCCACGCGCGCGATAGATCCGATAGCGAGCGGCCGAAGGCGCCGCCAACCACGTCACGCGGATGCGGTTGTTGCCGTCCGCTGCAGCCGTCGTGCCGAGCACCGGCCCGCCGGGGGCGCAGGTCGCGCAGGGCGGCAGGGGACCGATGCGGCTCTCGATCGAGGCGACGATCGCCTCCATCGGGACTCCGCGGTTGGGGCAGTTCGCGCAGTGATGCAGCGCCACGGCGCCATGGGTGCGCGCGGCGAGCACCGGCGAGCCCTGGGATCCGCCCTCGGTGTCGCAGTAATAGCCGACGTCGGTCGAGCCGCTTCCCGTACACGCGGGCTCGTCGATCGAGGCGATCTCGCAGCGGCCGCTCTGATCCTCGGGGTGCGAGCTTT
>CAZPJJ010000610.1:0-2028 GCA_964586535.1 uncultured Acidobacteriota bacterium
CGCCTCTGGCGAGCGTCCCGGAGATCGACGCCCACGGTCGCACGCTGCTCGTCGTGGCGGACGACGCCTCCTGGGACGACGTGCTGCGGGCGATCGCCTCGGCGGCGGCCGGCGGTGCGGTCGAGGTCTATCTCGCGAGCGAGCGGTGAACGCGCTCGGGGCGCCGCGAGAGGCGCACGCTCACGTGGTCTCGTTCGGCCCGCGGAGCGCGGCGAGCTGGCGCTCGTAGGCGTCCTCGTCGAAAGGCACGCGCTCTTTCATGCAGCGGCCCATCTCGACGGCCCAGAGCCCGATGAGTCGATGCTCGGCTTCGTGCGGATCCATGCCCTCCGCGACGAGCCGCGTGAAGGTCTCGCGCGTGCCGCGCGGGTGATCCGTCGCCACTTGCTTGTCGATGAGCTGGTGCAGCGTGACGTGCAGGAAGGGGTTGTCGGCGTCCTCGGGCTCGGCGCCTTCCCAGAAGGGGCGGTATTCGCGATGCCGTTCCATGACGGCGAGCAAGGCGCGTTCGGGCTCGGCGAGCGCATCGCGCTCGTCGCGCCGCGCCCAGAGATTGCGCAGCGCGATGCGTCCCGCGCGCGCGAGGGTCTCGAGAGCCTGAGGGTTGGAATCACTCATCGAAGGAATCCTCGCTGCGAAGAAGTGTGGAGGCGATGCGCGCCTGGGCGCCCGTCGCGAGCACGCGCTCGCCTTCGGCGATGAGCCACGTGGCGTCGCTCGCAAGATCGAGTTGGCGCGCGAGCGGCTCGAGCGAACTCGCCGCGAGCGCGTCAGCGACGATGGCGAGCGCGTGGGGCGGCCCGGCCCGGCGGAGCGCGGCGGCGAACGCGGCGTCGGGTGCGCGGCTCTGCAGGGTGCCGATCGCGAGGGCGTCGTCGCCTTGGCGCTGCCACGGCGGCGGCTCCGCGGCGAGAAGCTCCAAGAACCCCTCGCGCGGGCGGCCCAGCACGAGGACGCGGGGCGCGGCGGCGAGCGCGGCGGCGTCGAGATCGGTGTCGAGGCGGCGCGGCGTCGCGGCGGCGACGCCGGGAAACGCCGGGGCGAGCACGCGCGCGCGCTGCGCGAATCCCGTGCCGCGGCCCGTGCCGAGCACGACGAGATCGTAGGGTTGCAGGGCGGCGTCGCCGAGCAGCGCGGGGCGCGCGCTCGTCTCGAAGCGCCGGTAGGCGTCGCGGTCGGGATCGAGTTCGACGAGCACGGCGCGGCCTTCGCGCAGCGTGGCGCCGAGCGCCGCACGCCCGCCCTGCGCCCAGGCGCGCGCGTCGACGAGGCGCCCGCGGTCGTCGGTGACGCGCAGGCCGAGCGGAAGCGGCCACGGCGGATCGAGCGCGGCTTCGGCGACGATGCGGCCACCGCCCTCGGCCGCGGACACGAAGCGCACGGTGGCGAGCGAGAGAGCGGGCGCGCCGGGCGTCGTGAGCCAGGGTGTGACGAGCCACGAGAGGTCGTCCTGTGCGGCGAGCGAGAACGCGGGCGCGAGCGCGTCCCACCCCCCGCCCTGCCCGGCGAGTGTCGCGACGCCCGCCGCGAAGGCGGACTCGCCGGCGCGCAGGCGCAGCGCGTGGAAGAGCATCGCGCCCTTCGCGGTGGCGAGCGCGCGCGCGTCGTCGCTCGCGCGCGGGTCGAGCGTGGTGAGCGCGTGCGTCGCGTCGAGCGCGGCGAGGCGCGCGGCGGTGCGCAGGAACTCCTCGCGGGCGGCGCGCGGCGAGGAATCGTCGAGGACGCCCGCGGTGTGCGTGACGAGATAGGCGCAGAGCGCGGGCAGCCAGGGCGCGTCGCCGTCGCGCGGAGAGGGCGCGAGCGTGCCGGCGCAGACGGCCTCGGCGAGCGCGCGGCGCACGGCGGGGTCGAGGCCGGTCTGCACGGCGGTGATCGAGACGAGGCCCGGCAGGCGCAGGGGCGGGAACGACGCGGGCAGCGCGACGAGCGTGAGCGAACGATGCGCGCGGTCGAAAGGCGCGAGCGCCTCGGCGATGCGCGAGGCGCGCAGGGCGATCGCGAGCGACGAGGTGCCGTCGGCTGCGGGGC
>CAZPJJ010000611.1:0-2023 GCA_964586535.1 uncultured Acidobacteriota bacterium
CCGCGACCATGTTCGAGAAGAGATCGTCGAAGACCTTCGGATGCTTGCGCATCGCGTCCGCGAGCGTCGCTCCCGATTCGACGTCGGTTCGCACCGCCGTGAGCACCGCCTGGAACACGCGGTTCTTCTGCTGCGATCCGAGGATTTCCAGGCATTGCACGAGCGGAAGACCGGCGTCGATCATCACCGAGAACTGGCGTGTGAAGACGGCGATCTCCTTCTGGCTCACGCTGCCCCGCACGCGGGGGAGCGCGAATTCCTTGCCCTTCTCGGAGATCGTCGGCGCGACGATGCCCTTGCGGCGCAGGCTGCCCATCGCCTCTTCGCGGCTCGGCGCGTTGATCGTGCCCTCGACCGCCTGGCCGTTGTTCGTCTTGCCCTTGTAAGTGAATCTAGGCATGGTTTCCCTCTCTCTCGATCGTCACGGCGCCGCGCCGCCGGGCTTCGCGGTCGTTCAGCGCTTGGTCATGGTCGCCGCGGTGGCCGCCGCGCTGCCCCCGAGCGCGCCGACGCCTCGATTGATCATCTCTTGCAGCTCCTCCGCGTTGTGCGACACGGCGAGCGCGACCTGGAGCGTCAACTGGCGCTTGAAGTAGAGCGTGGCCAGCGATTGGTTGAACGTCTGCATCCCGTGCTGCGCTTGCCCGGTCTGCATCATGGAATAGATCTGATGGATCTTGTCCTCGCGGATCAGGTTCCTGATCGCCGAGTTCGGTACGAGGATCTCGATCGCCAACACGCGGCCGTTGCCGCCCGCCTTCGGCAGCAGCGCCTGACACATCACGCCCTGCAGCGTCAAGGATAGCTGCGCGCGCACCTGCGATTGCTGATTGGGCGGGAACACGTCGATGATGCGGTTGATCGTCTGCGCCGCCGAGTTGGTGTGCAGCGTGGCGAGCGTCAAGTGGCCGGTCTCGGCGATGCGCAGCGCGCACTCGATCGTCTCGAGGTCGCGCATTTCGCCGATGAGCACGATGTCCGGATCCTGGCGGAGCGCGGAGCGCAGCGCGTTGGGGAAGGACTTGGTGTCCGACCCCAGCTCGCGCTGATTGACGATGCAGCTCTTGTGCGAGTGCAGGTACTCGATCGGATCCTCGATCGTGACGATGTGCGAGCGGCGCTCGCTGTTGATCTTGTCGAGCATCGCGGCGAGCGTGGTGCTCTTGCCGGACCCGGTGGGGCCCGTCACCAGGACGAGGCCGCGCGGCTTGTCGGCGAGCTGCCCCACGATGTCGGGCAGGCCGAGCTCGCGCAGCGACTTGATCTCCCAGGGAATGGTACGGAAGGACGCGGCGATGGCACCGCGCTGATTGAAGACGTTGCAGCGGAAACGCGCGAGGTCCTTCTTACCGAACGAGAAGTCCAGCTCGAGGTTCTCCTCGAAGCGGTGCTTCTGCTGGTCGGTCATCACCGAGTAGAGCAGCGCCTTGGTCTGCGCCGCGTCGAGCGGCGGCATCTGCAACGGCACGAGCTCGCCGTGGATGCGGATCATCGGCGGCGAGTTCGTGGTCAGATGAAGATCCGTGGCCCCTTGTTCGACCATCGCTCGCAGGAGCGAAAGCATGCTCACCGACACGTGAACCCTCTCTTTTCCGGCGGCCGCGTGCGCCGCATCAGAAGACGGTCTCGCGGACGACCTCGTCGATGGTCGTGACGCCCTGTTTGATCTTCTCGAGGCCCGAGCGGCGCAGGCTGATCATTCCTTCTTCGATGGCTTGCCGCTTGAGTTCGAGCGAGGAGCAGCCGGTCAGGATCATTTCGCGAAGCTCTTCCGAGATCTCCATGACCTCGAAGAGACCGACGCGGCCTTTGTAGCCGCTGTTGTTGCAGACGGTGCAGCCGCGGCCCTTCATCGGCTTGACGACCTCCGCCTCTTCGGGCGAGAAGCCGATGTCGATCAGCGCCTGCGGCGGCACGTCGATCGGTTGCTTGCATTCCTTACAGGCGCGGCGCACGAGGCGCTGGGCGCAGATCAGGTTCACCGACGTTGCGACGAGGAAGGGCTCGATCCCCATGTTCATCA
>CAZPJJ010000612.1:0-2018 GCA_964586535.1 uncultured Acidobacteriota bacterium
GGCCGCCCAGACGGCCGAGCGCGCCTTCGAGAATTACGCGCAAGCACGCCCGCGACCGCGCGCGCAGAAGACGCGGTTCTTCACCGACGGCTTCAAGCTCGAGTATCGCCTCGAAGCCGCAGGGCTTTGGATGGGGATGCTGCACAACGACGAGGTGATCGCCGAGGCGCTCATCGAGTTCGGTCCGCTCCAAGAGCTCTACGAGTCGCGGGTCTGGCCGCACGTGGCTGACGAGGCCTACGGCAGCGAGGAGCCGCCCAAGCTCCGAGACGGGGAGGCACGCGCGGCTTACGTCTACGAGACGGAGCTCGATCCTCAGTACCGCGGGCGCGGGCTCGGGCGCTGGTGGTTCGATCAGATCTTGGAAGCCGCCAAGTCCCGCGGCGCGAAGTGGTTCATCGGCTATGCGACGGATATTGGCGGCGGCGACCCGCGTGGCTTCTACAAGCACCTGCGCTTTCGGCTCCGGGATACCAGGCCGTATGGTTCGACCATCTTGAAGCGGATCGCCGCTGCAGACCTCGGGGGGCGGATCGAGGCGTTGCGTGCGCAGCTCGCGGAGGCGGCGCAGGCAGTGGTCGACGCGTGGCAGCCGGACCCCGAGGAGTGCGACCCGGAGCTCGGCTTCGGCGGGGTGTGCGATCGCGTAGCCGAAGCGATGGCGGGCGTGCTCGGCGGGGCCGGCATCGAGACGACGGAGGGCGGGCAGGAAGGCGACGACCACGCGTGGCTCATCGCCTACGACCACGACACTCGCGAGGCGGTCGGCGTGGACATTCCGCCAGGCACCTACGAGACCGGCAGCGGGAACAACTGGGCGAAGATCGAGGGAGCCGTCATCACCGCGGGCGACGTCGAAGTCTTCCCGATCCGCTACGAAGACGTGGCGGCCGGGCTCGACTACGATGCGGGCCGTGTGGCTGCCAAGCGCGGCGGCGAAGTCGTCCGGGTGCCGATCGGTTCCCTCGTCGTGAACAACCATCATCGCTGGGAGGACACTTGGGCCGAGAAGGTGGAGCGTCTTCGCGGTAAAGCAGCGCCGCCTATCGTCGTCCATCGCTGGCAGGTTCCTGAGGAAGGCGCGCCGCCAGATCTCATCCGCGTCGATAGGACGCGTCCGGAGCCAGGTGAGGTCGTCTATTACGTGAAAGATGGGCGTCACCGGGCGCTCGCGGCCGCAGCCGATGGGCAGGCTGCCATCGACGCAATCCTGTGGGAGCCGCGGCGGGCGGGCCTCGGTGCGACGGCAGTCGTCGAGGAGACGTCGGCCGGCTGGACCGCGACGGTGGGCGGTGAGACGTTCGCGCTGCCGCTGAACATCGAAGGGATCGCGGAGGCGCTGCATGGTCGGGGCGTGACCGACGTCGAGTGGCGCGGCGAGGAGTACGACCTCGGCGACTGGCTGGTCGATCTCGCGGACACGCTTCCGATGCGTGACCCGGACGCGATCGTGGCGCTGTCGCCGGAGGAGGTCGCAGATCGTCTCGGCGCACCAGGGAACCCGGACTTCCAGTATGTCGGCGGGGCAGCTTGGCGCGATCAACTGCTCGTCGCGGCCGTGGAGCGGGCCGCAACGCAACATGTCGACGCTCCGCCGCGTGAGCTGATCATCGAACAGTACTCGCCGGAGGGCACGGAGGAAGTCGCGCGGATCGGCATCGTAGACCCGTATTGGGTGTCGGACGACGCGGTCGACGCCGCGATGACGAAGTACCGCGACCAAGTGGAAGCACTCGACAGGATGCTCAAGCCGGAGATCCTCGACGCGCTCAGGGTCTGGCCGCTGCTCGACCTGCCGGAGCCTTGGGAGCCGCGGTGGGGATGTCGTGCTGCGAGATCGACGGTCGAGGAGGCGGCCCGCCCCCACGCGAACGCGGAGGCGGGCCGTGGAGGGTGTTCGAGTCAGACCGAAGACCTGGCCCCGCGAGGTGAGCTTCGCATAGCGGCGGTCCGCGCGCAATCCCCGCGCGGCGTGCGCGTGGTCGCGGGCGACTGGGACGTGCCGGCGCCGGCGACCG
>CAZPJJ010000613.1:0-2011 GCA_964586535.1 uncultured Acidobacteriota bacterium
CGACCGCGCGCTCGCGCTCGGCCAGCTTCTGCAAGGCGGCGTCGACGTCGTCGCGGGCGTGCCGCCGCAAGATGCCGAGCGCGTCGCGGCGTCGCCTCGCGCGAAGCTCCACGACGTGCCGTCGTTCGGGTGGACTTCGATCGTCTGGAACGCGCTCGCGCCGGGTGCCTACGGCGCCGATCGCGAGCGCCGCGGATGCGATCGCGAGGGAGGCTGCCCCGAGACTGCCGACGACATCCAACGATTGCAGCGCGAGGCGCCGCATCCCGCGCTCGCCGACGCCCGCGTCCGGCGCGCGCTGACGCTCGCGACCGATCGCGAGGACATCGTGCGCGGCCTCTGGCGCGGCTACGCGAAGGTCGCGCACGGGCCGATCGTCAGCGCGCTCGCCGAACACGATGCCGAGGCGGCGCTACCGCACGACATCGACGCCGCGCGCGCGCTGCTCGCCGAAGCGGGCTATCGCGACGCCGACGGTGACGGCGTCGTCGAGCGCGACGGGCGCCCGCTCGTGCTGCGCGTCGCCGTCAACGCCGACAACGTCGTGCGCAAGGACGTCCTCGCGCGCGTCGCGGCCGGCGTCGCGCGCGCCGGCATCCGGCTCGAGATCGACGCGCTGCCGCGCGCCGAGCTCGCGCGTCGCGCCCGCGCCCGCGATTTCGACGGGCTGATGATCGGCTGGCGTGCGGGGACGCGCGTCGAGCCGCAGGCGACGCTCCACACGCGCGCCGCGCTCGACGAGGGCCAGAACCACGGCACATGGTCGACAGCGGCATCGGACGCGCTCATGGACCGCGCGGCGCGGCTCACCGACGCGGAAGAGCGGCGCGAGGCGTGGCGCGCCTGGCAGCGCCTCTTCCGCGACGAGCAGCCCTATCTGCCGCTCTACGAGGAGCGCTCGCTCGTCGCCGTCTCGGCGCGCGTCGTGCGCGCGACGCCGAGCCCGCTCGACCCGCTCGCGGGCGTGGAGCGCTGGACGCTCGCCGCGCCGGAGAAACGGCCCTGATCGCGACGCTCGCGCGGGGGATCCTCACACTCGCCGCGGTGCTCGCCGCGGCGTTCGTCTTGATGCACGTCTTCGTCGGCGACCCGACCGAACGCGTGGGCGAAGGGCCGCGCGCCGTCGAGCAGGCCGAGCGCCTGCGCGCCGCGCTCGGCTACGACCGCCCCTGGCACGAGCGCCTCGCGGAAAGCGCGCGTGGCTATCTGCGCGGCGATCTCGGCGACTCGCACCTGCATGCGCGCCCGGTGCGCGACGTGCTCGCGCCCGCGCTGCTGCCGACGGCGATGCTCGCGGGCGCCGCGATCGCGCTCGCCTACGCGCTGGGGCTCTCGGGCGCGCTGGCGATGCTCCTGCTGCCGCCGCGCGTCGCGCGCTGGCTCGATCGCGCGACGATCGTCACCGCCGCGCTGCCGCGCTTCTGGCTCGGCGTGATGCTCGTGCTCGTCTTCCACGACTGGCTGAATTGGTTTCCCGCGTCGCACGCAGCCGCGCCCGGCGTGCCGGGCATCGCGCTCTCGCATCTCGCGCTGCCCGCGCTCGCGCTCGCGCTGCCCTCGGCCGCGATCATCGCGCGCGTCCATCGCGCGGCGTTCGCCGAGGCCCTCGCCTCGCCCGCCGCCGGTTTCGCGCGCGCCTGCGGGCTCTCCGCGGGGCGCGTGCTCGTGCGCGAGGGCGTGCGGCCCTCGCTCGGCACCACCGTCGTGCTCCTCGCGCTCGACCTGCCCGCGATCGTCTCCGGCGCCGTGCTCGTCGAGGTGGTCTTCGCCTGGCCCGGGCTCGGCAGCATCACCGCAGCGGCCGTCCTCGGCGGCGACGCACCGCTCGCGCTCGCCGCAACCGGGCTGGCGGCAATCGCCGTGGTCACCGCGAATGTCCTCGCCGATGCCGCCGCATCGGCGCTCGATCCGCGCGTGCGCGAGCGCGCGGGCCTGGTGCGCGCGTGAGCCGCGTGCGTCCATCGCTCGTCCTCGCGCTGGCGCTCGCGGCGTTCGCGATCGGCGGACCGCT
>CAZPJJ010000614.1:0-2003 GCA_964586535.1 uncultured Acidobacteriota bacterium
CAAGTGCTCGGCTCCTCGCGCCCCGTCGTCGTGGACTTCTGGGCGTCTTGGTGCGCCCCCTGCTTGATGATGGGCCAGACCCTTCACGACATCGCCGATCGAATCCCCGCCGAACTCGAGATCGTGAAGGTCAACGTCGACGAGAACCCGGAACTAGCCGAGCGCTACGGCATTCGCTCGATTCCGACGCTCCTCTTCGTCGATCGGGGCGAGATTCTCGGCACGCTCGCCGGTGCCGTCCCCGGCGTGCAGTTGCTGCACATCTTCGAGCGCTTCGCGGGCGGCGACTTGGCACGCGCCTGAGACGCCCTTCGCTCAGAGAGATCCCTCGCTCGCCGCGAGATCTCCTGTGACGCCGCGCCCGCGTACCCGTTGTGCACGGCGCGGCAACGCGCGCGCGAGCAGCGCACCGAAGTCCTCGACGAGCGTGTACCAGACGGGCAGCGCGACGAGGGTCATCGAGGTCGATACGCAGAGCCCCCCGATCATCGCGACGGCGAGCGAATCGATGTACACGCCCTGACCGATCGTCGCCTTCGAGGCGGCCAGCGGAATCATCCCGGAGACCGTCGTGATGGCCGTCATCAGCACGGGCCGCAACCGGTCGCCGCACCCCGCGATCAAGGCCGCCGTTCGGTCCTGGCCGGCCCTGCGCAGCGCGTTGACGTGATCGACCATGACGATCCCGTTGTTGACGACGATCCCGATCAGGATCACCAACCCCATCGAAGCGAGAACGTCGAGTTCGTAGCCGCCGAAGTAGAGCGCCCAAAAAGCTCCGACGAACGCGACGGGAAGCGTCACGAGAATCGCCAGCGGCTGCGTGATCGACTCGAAGAGCACGGCCATGAGGATCAGCACGATCACGAGCGAGATGAGTACGCCGAACCACATCGTCTGCGCACCGTCGTCCCGATTGCGCCCCCAAGAGCCCCAGGACCACGAATAGCCCTCGGGAAGCGTGAATCCGCGCAGCTTGGCGGCCACGATCTCCTGCGCCTGGTCGGTCGTGAAGCTCTCTGGAAACTCCGCCGACACGTACTCGGTGATCTTGCGCTGCTCGCGCTCGATCTCGATCGGCGTACGCGCTAGCGTCACGGTCGCCACGGATTCCAGCGGTATCGTCGTGCCGCTCCGCGTCGGAATCGGCAGATCCTCGAGCGCCGCCAGCCCGGGCTGAGCGTCTTCGGGCAAGCCGAGCGTCATTTCCAACTCGCTCGACGACGCGACGAAGCGCCGCAAGCGCTGCCCGCGAAACGTCAGATTGACCGCCTCGGCGACCGTGGACGGTTCCACGCCGAAAGCGCGCGCCCGCTCGGCGTCGATCTCGACTCGTACCTCCTTGGAGCCGCGCAGCGATGGCCCCCAGATCTCCAGCGCCTCGGGAATCCCGCGGAGTCGCGCTTCGACCTCGCGTCCCAGCTCCTCGAGGTACTCGGCGTCCTCGCCCGCCAATTCGATCGACACCATGCGCGCGCCCGACGAGCCACCGGATCGCCTCCACCACATCCGGTCGCCGACCTCCAGTTTGACGCCGGGGATCGTCGGCAAGTCTTCGCGCAAGCGAGCGCGCAGGCGATTGAGCGCTTCCTCGCTGACCTTGTCCTGCGGCAAATAGACCTGCGTCAGCGTGCGCCACTCCTCGCTGAAGAACGAGTAGACGTCGCCGAATCCGAGTTCCTCGCGCCGCTCGAAGAGCCAGGACTCGACCTGGGTCACGTACTCCTGAAGGACTTCCTTGGTCGCGGGATCCGCGATCTGGTAATTGATGCTCACCGCGCGGTCCTGGGAGCGCGGCTCGAAGTTCTTCTCGATCATCGAGAAAGGATGCGCGACGCTGGCGATGATGAGTGTCAATCCGGCGAAGGTCGCGATGCGATGCCGCAGCGTCCACGTCACGAGCGCACGGTAGGCCGGGACGACCCGTCTGACGACGAACCCCTCGCGGATCTCCTCGCGCCCGGCGAAGTGCGCCGAAGCGAGCGGAATGAACGTGACTGAGA
>CAZPJJ010000615.1:0-1999 GCA_964586535.1 uncultured Acidobacteriota bacterium
AGTGCGCCGGTTGCTGAGAGTTTGAGGGCCGCTCGAACGGGAGGTTCCATGGCAACCGTCGCCCGCATCCTGGCCATCGACGACGAGCCCGGCATGAGGGCCGGCATCCCGCGCGCGCTGCGGCATTTCGTGGTGCGCGTGCCGACCTTCGACGAAGAAGTCACCTTCGAAATCGAGACCGCCGGCTCGGCCGAAGAAGGCATCGAGAAGATCGCCTCGTTCCAGCCCGACCTCATCCTGCTCGACCACAAGCTGCCGGGCATGTCGGGGCTCGACGTCCTGCGCTGGATCCAGGATCACGACCTCGACCTGCTGACGATCATGATCACGGCGTACGCCTCGCTCGACTCGGCGATCAAGGCCACCAAGCGCGGCGCCTACGACTTTCTCGCGAAACCTTTCACACCGGTCGAACTCAAGAGCGCCGTCCGCAAGGCCACCAAGCACCTCGTCCTGCGGCGCAAGGCGCGCGCGCTCGCCGAGGAGCGCCGGCAGGTCCGCTTCCAGTTCATTTCGGTGCTGGCCCACGAACTCAAGGCCCCGCTCGGCGCCGTCGAGGGCTTCCTGCAGATCATCAAAGACAAGAGCGCCGGCGACGACCCCGCCGTCTACGACGAACTGATCGACCGCACGGTGGTCCGCCTGCACGGCATGCGCAAGCTCATCTACGACCTGCTCGACTTGACCCGCATCGAATCCGGCAACAAGAAGCGCGACCTGCAGACCATCGACGTGGTCGCCGCGGCACGCACCGCCATGGAGAACGTCCAGAACGACGCGAAGGCACGTGGGATCGAGATCCGTTTCTACGCTCCGGATGCGCTGCCGATGAAAGCCGACCCCGGCGAAGTGGAAATCATCCTCAACAACCTCGTCTCGAACGCCGTCAAGTACAACCGCGACGGCGGCAAAGTCGACCTGACGCTGCAGGCCGAGGGCGGCAAGATCTCGATCACCGTCACAGACACCGGTATCGGCATGGCTCCCGCGGAAGTCGCCAAGCTCTTCGGCGACTTCGTGCGCATCAAGAACCAGAAGACGCGCGGCATCATGGGAAGCGGCCTGGGTCTCTCGATCGTCAAGAAGCTCGTCGAGCTCTACGCGGGCGAGATCACCGTCTCGAGCACGCCTGACATCGGCACGACCTTTCGCGCCGTCCTCGACGCCGATGCCCCGCCGCCCACCGAGAAGGGCGATCAGGATCTCCGCGATCTCGAAGCCGCGGAGGCCTCGCTGGAGGAGCGATGAGCGCGGTCGAGGGCCCCGTGATCGACGGCGCCGCCATCGAGACCGCGCTCGCGGCCGGAACCCGCCACGACGCCGTACGCGTGCGTGACATCCTCGATCGCGCGCGATCGCTCGCCGGACTGGCCGCGGCCGACGTGGCGGCGCTCGCCGGCGTCTCCGATCCCGAGTTGCTCGGCGAGATCTTTTCCGCGGCCCGCGAGGTGAAAGACCGCATCTACGGCGCGCGGCTCGTGCTCTTTGCACCGCTCTACGTCTCGAACCTTTGCGCCAACGACTGCTCGTACTGCGCGTTCCGCTCGGTCAACACGGGCGTCGCCCGCCGCGCGCTGACGATGGACGAGATCGCCCGCGAGACGGCCGCGCTCGTCGACTCGGGCCACAAGCGCGTGCTGCTGGTCGCCGGCGAGGCCTATCCTGGACGCGGCATCCGCTACGTGCTGGACGCGATCGAGACGATCTACGCGGTCAAGCGCGGCGCGGGCGAGATCCGGCGCATCAACGTCAATGTGGCGCCGCTCTCCGTCGAGGAGTTCGCGCAACTCAAAGCCGCGCGCATCGGCACTTATCAGATCTTCCAGGAGACCTACCACGAGCCGACCTACGCGCGCGTCCATCGCGCCGGGCCGAAGCGCGACTATCGCTGGCGCATCGAGGCGATCGACCGCGCGATGCAGGCTGGCATCGACGATTGCGGCGTGGGGATCCTTTTCGGGCTCTTCGACTGGCGCTGGGAGTTGCTCGCGCTCATGCA
>CAZPJJ010000616.1:0-1990 GCA_964586535.1 uncultured Acidobacteriota bacterium
CGGGACGGCGCACGAGGATCGGCGCAACCGCGCGCGGGATGAACCCGCCAGCATCGACAGCGCCCTGCACGGGATCGCCGCTGCCGCCCGACGCGGGAGAGCCGTCGGCGGTGCCCCACCACGAATGCCGCGCGTCGAGCGTGCCGTCGCCCGAGTGGTCGATGGCGAGCGTGTTGCCGCTGAAGACGGCTTCGTTGACGCGCATCCCTGCGGCCGTGCCCGCCGCGGTGCGCAGTCCCGCGTAGGCGTGCGTGACGAAGCGGTTGTGAAGGAGCGGGAAGCCGGTCGTGCCGTTGATCAGTTCGAGACCGGTGTCGTTCTCCTCGAAGTTGTTGCAGTCGAAGTTGCCGCCGACGACGTTGGAGAGCACGAAGCCGCGGCCGTCGTCGTCGCCTGGCCCCGCGCCGTCGTGCTCGCGTACGCGGTTGCCCTCGATGCGCGTAGCGGTCGCGTCGTAGATCTCCATCCCCGCACGGCGAGGCGCGCTCGCGCTGAAGCCGTTATTGATGAAACGATTGCCCGTGATGACGAGCGTGTCGTTGGTGCGTCCGCCGGTGGGCGCCTCGATGAGCATCCCGATGCCCTGGTTGTTGCGCACGAACGAGGACTTGATCTCGAGCTTGCCGTTGCCGCCACGCAGCAGGATGCCGACGCCCGACGTGTCGGTGCCGCTCGTGACGTTGTCGCGGGCATCGATCGCGAGCACGCGGTTCCACGCGCCCGTCAGATTGGAGCCCGTGTTCTCGAAGAGCAGGCCGATCGCGCAGCCGAAGAACGCGGCGTTGCGGACGGTGATTCCGCGCAACTCGACGGCGGTGTCGCTTCCGACGCGCAGGCACGCGTGTGAGGGTGCGCCGGTGATCTCGACGCCGTCCCAGACCGCGCTCGACGAGAGGATCGTCACGACGTCGCCGGCGCCCGTACCCTGGAGCGTGGTGTTGACGCCCGAGCCTTGCGCATCGACCGTGATCGCCTTGTCGATCACGACGTCTTCGTTGTAGTCGCCCTCGGCGACGAAGACGATCTCTCCGGCGCAGGACTCGGCGACGGCATGCGAGATGGTCAAGCAGGGCGTCGCCTCGGTCATGCAGTCGTTGAGGTCGTCGCTGCCCGTGGACGCAACGTAACGATTGCCGCCGCAAGCGAGGATCGTCGAAGATCCCCCGGCCGCGCCGCCGCCGATCGTCTCGGACGAGGCGCCATCCGCGAGCGCGTCGGGCTCGTCGCTCGCGGTCGAACTCGCGGGCAAGAGCGCCGCAAACGCGCTGCGTTCGCTCTCGGCGTCCGACGCGTCGTTCTCGATCCACGCGACGAGGTCCGCGCCGGCGCCGCTCGCGAGGGTCAGTGCGTCGATCTCGTTCGCGGTGCGCGCGAGCAACTCGGCGGAAGGCGGCGCATCGGTGCCGATCGTCCATGCGGAAGTTTCGATCGTGAGGCCGCCTTCATCCCCGGCGGTCAGCCAGGCGGCGCGAGCGCGATCGTCCGCTTCGGCCAGCACCGCGCGGCCGATCCACGCGGCGCGCGTCACGACGAAGGCCGATTCGTCGGCGAGGAGCGAGCGCACGACGAGTTCGCGCTGGTCGTCCGCGGTGGGCTCGATCCGAATCAGCTGCGCGTCGTCGCCGAGAAGAGCGGCGTCGGGGGCATCCGCGTCGAGCGCGGCGCCACCTGCCATGGCGCGGGATTCGCCCGTGGGCGCGCCGTGCGCATCGAGCTTGACCGTGCGCGTCGTGCCCGTGGCGTCGGTCCAGGCGAGCGCGAAGCCGCGCGCCGCCGGAGCGAGCGCCGGAGCATCGAGCGCCGGTTCGTCGATTTCGGTCCCCGGGGCCAGCACTCCGCCCCAGGCGCCCACGCGCGCCAAACGCAGGTTCGTGACGCCGCTGGCGGCCGAAAACCCGAGCCACGTCAACGCCCACTCGCGAGACGAGGCGTTCCAGGCGATGCGCACGCCGCCCGCCGGCACGCCGCCCTCGGCGTCTTCGTCCAGCAC
>CAZPJJ010000617.1:0-1983 GCA_964586535.1 uncultured Acidobacteriota bacterium
CCAGGGGAACGCGAGATAGCGCGCGTCGATCGCGGCGAGCACGACGCCTCCCGCCGCGAGCACGCCGAAGAACGCCCACTCGGTGGCGCCGTAGGCCCCGCGATCGACGAGCGCGGCGAGCAGCAGCGCGCTCACGATCGAGGCGACGAGCGAGAGCCGGAAAGGCGTGACGATGCGCCCGAGGCGGCCTTCGCTGGCGGCAGCGTGGCGCGCGAACATCACGAAAGGCGCCACCGACGCAAGCACGAAGAGCCCCAGCACGAGCCGGTCCACGCTGCCGGTGTCGGCAGCGAGCCAGAGCACGACCCACACCGCGCCCGCGAGCTGCGCGACGCCGACGAGCGGCCACCACGAACGCGCCCGCGCGACCAAGAGCAGCGCGACCTGAATGACCAGGAAGAACGCGAAGAGCGGCGCGGGCTTCGGATCGGTCGAGGCGAGCAGCGCCGGCGTGAAGAACCCGCCGGCGAGGCCGACGAGCGCGACGATCGGGCCGCGGCGCAGCGAGAGCGCGATCGCGGCGAGAGTCGTCAGCGCGATCAGTCCGAAGCCCACCGCCGTCCCGATGAGCTGATAGAGCGTCACGCCGGCGACGAGCGCCGCGAAGATCACCGCGATGCCCGCGGCCGAGAGGCTCGGCGCGATGCGCACGCGCTTGGCGGCGAACCACTCGCCGAGCACGAGGAGCACGACGCCGAAGCCGAGCCCGAGGACGACGCGCATCAAGGGCGTGATGAGATCGCGCTGGATCGAGTAATGAACGAGGAACACGCCCGCGAAGGCGAGCGCCGCCGCGCCGATCCACATCGGCAGGCGCGTGCCGAGGTTCTCTTCGAGGCTGCGTCGCGGGCGCGCGGGGGTGGCGGCGGCAGCGGCCGGAGCGGGCTCTTCGGTGGCCGGTGTCGGCGGGGTTTCCACGGGCGGTACGGCGAGTTCTTCGCTGGGCGGGGCGGGCCGAGGAACCGGAGGCTCCTCCTCGGCGAGTGGCCGCTCGTCCGCGACCACGGGGGCTGCTGGCGCAGGCTCGGGTGCGGCCGCCGGCGCCGCTTCCGATGCGGGTGGTGCCTCGCGTCCGGCCATCGCCGCGAGGCGGTCGACCCGGCCGCGGAGGCTTTCCACCGCGCGCGTCAGTTCTCGCACGCGGGCGATCGCGACGATCCCGAAGATCAACGCCAAGAGCGGGACGCCGAGCAGCAAACCCGCGGCGATCAAGAAGATCAAGCCTTCCACCGTGACCTCGTACGGGCAGCATACACAAAGGCCGAAGGGGTGGCGTGGCGGATTCTCGAGGGTTTTGCGTAGTCGGGATCGGCAAGGAGGAAAAGCCGATGCTCATGACCAAAGACACGCTCGCGCTCTCGCGCCGTCAGCTCGAGATGCAGGGCTTTCTCGGACTCACCGACAGCGAAATCGTGATCTTCGAACCCTGGCTCAAACTCGCACCCGCGCTCTGCATGCTCTGGGCGCACGCCGCGAGCGCGATGCAATCGCCCGCCGCCTTCGTGACGCTGGCCCTGATTGCCGCCGCGGGCGCCGTAATGCCGCAGCACCCCTTCGACCTGCCCTACAACCTCAAACTGCGGCACCTCTTCGGTACGCCGCGGCTGCCGCGCTACGGGACGCCCCGGCGCTTCGCGTGCGCGGTGGCCAGCGTGTGGCTGGCCGCGGCGGGCGCGGCTTTCGCGATGGGTCTGCCTTCGGTGGGCGTGGGACTGGGTATCGCGTTCGTCTTCGCCTCGGCGGTGCCGACGTTCACGGGGTTCTGCATTCCGTCGTGGATCTTTGGGAAGCTCTTCGGAGATCCGGCGACGAAGCGTCGCGACGAGAGCCGCCCCGCGGGGAACGTGATCGCCTTCTCCTGACCGCTTGCAAGAGAGGGGGGGCGGTCCGTTGGTCGGCTTCGCCCCCCGAGGGTAGAGTCCCGGGACGCTCTCGATCCCGGAGACCTCCATGCCCTCGCGCCTTTTGCTCTCTCTCGGTGTC
>CAZPJJ010000618.1:0-1980 GCA_964586535.1 uncultured Acidobacteriota bacterium
CTCCGATCCCCGCGCGTTCAACTTCGACGGCGAGTTCAACATCGCCAACCGCGGCGTGATCGAGTTCATCGAGGTGCTGAAGCTCGACGTGGCGTTCCTCTACGATCTGCTCGGCGCCTCGCAAGAGCACAAAATCAAACCGAAGAAGTTCCCGCAGACCGACATCGACGAAGTCATCATCGGCCACACCAACGAACCCGAGTATCGCAAGCTGCAGAACAACGAGTACATGGAAGCTCTGCGCGACCGCACGGTGAAGGTCGACATTCCGTACATCACCAAGCTCACCGAGGAGCTGAAGATCTACGTCAAGGACTTCAACCCGGGCCGCCTGAAAAAGCACATCGCGCCGCACACGATCGAGATGGCGGCGATGTGGGCGGTGCTCACGCGCCTCGAGGATCCGAAGAAGCACAACCTGACGCTGATGCAGAAGCTGAAGCTCTACAACGGCAAGACGCTCCCGGGCTACACCGAGGACAACGTCAAGGAACTGCGCAAGGAATCCGAGCGCGAAGGCATGGACGGCATCTCGCCGCGCTACATCCAGGACAAGATCTCGAACGCGCTCGTCGCGAGCGGCAAGACGTACATCAATCCCTTCATGGTGCTCAACGAGCTCGAAAACGGCCTCAAGCACCACTCTCTCATCAAGTCCGACGACGACCGCAAGCGCTACCGCGAGCTGCTCGCCGAAGTGCGCCGCGAATACGAAGATCTCGTCAAGAACGAAGTCCAGCGCGCGATCGCCGCGGACGAGGCGGCCCTCTCGAGGCTCTGCGCCAACTACCTCGACAACGTGAAGGCCTACACGCAGCGCGAGCGGGTCCGCAACGCCTACACCGGTCAGGACGAGGCGCCCGACGAACGCCTGATGCGTTCGATCGAGGAGAAGATCGGCATCCCCGAGAACCGCAAGGACGACTTCCGCCGCGAGATCATGAACTACATCGGCGCCCTCGCCGTGGACGGCAAGAAGTTCGACTACAAGTCCAACGAGCGGCTGAACAAGGCCCTCGAACTGAAGCTCTTCGAGGACCAGAAGGACACGATCAAACTGACGTCGCTCGTCACGTCCGTCGTCGACAAGGAAACGCAGGAGAAGATCGACGTCGTCAAGAGCCGGCTGATCAAGAACTACGGGTACACCGAAGAGAGCGCGACCGACGTCCTGCACTTCGTCGCGAGCATCTTCGCGCGCGGCGACGCCAAGGAATCCTGATCGGGGCGCCGCGCGCTCCGCTCAGCGGGAAATCGACGGGATCGGTGGAAACGTGTCGCTGAAGATCGACTCCGACGTCGGGCGTTTCCGCAGGATCGTCCGCGGACGCGTCCGCGACGAACTGCGCCGCTTCATGTCGCGCGGCGAGATGATCGGCCGCAAGGGCAAGGACTACGTCTCGATCCCGCTACCGCGGATCGATCTGCCCCACTTCGTGCACTCGCCGGGCGGCCAGCAGTACGTGGGCCAGGGCGAGGGCGACGAAGGCGACGTGCTCGCCCCGGGCGGCAATCAGGGCGACGGCAAGGGCAAGGCCGGGAACATGCCCGGCGAGCACATCCTCGAAGTCGAACTCTCGCTCGAAGAGCTGGCCGAGATCATGGGCGAGGAACTCGGCCTGCCGCGGATCCAGCCCAAGGGCCGCCGGAACATCGAGGACTGGGCGCGGCGCTACACCGGAATCGCTCCCGCCGGCCCCGAGTCTTTGCGCCACTTCAAGCGCACGTTTCGCCGCGCGCTGCGCCGGCAGATCGCCGCGGGAACCTACGACCCGCTCCGGCCGACGATCGTGCCGATTCGCGAGGACCGGCGCTACCGCGCGTTCAAGCGCGTCCCTCAGCCGCATGCGAACGCGGTCATCCTCTACGTGATGGATGTCTCGGGTTCGATGGGAGACGAACAGAAGGAGATCGTCCGCCTCGCCTCGTTCTGGATCGACACCTGGCTGCGCTCGCAGTACCGGGGTCTCGAGACGGTCT
>CAZPJJ010000619.1:0-1974 GCA_964586535.1 uncultured Acidobacteriota bacterium
TCGGCGGCACCGGCGGTCGCGAGCGTGGCCGCGAGGAGAAGGGCGAGGATGAGCGCGGAGCCTAGCGAGCGGGCGCGATGGGCCATGAGCGGGGCGTCTCCTGGAGGTTGCCGGAAGGTGGAAGCCTACGGCTGAGCAGGCACGGGCGTCGGGTTTGCAGGGGAAAATACACAGGGACCGCGGCGGGCGCCCCGGATTGCGCCGGAAAGGCCGACCGCTGGAGGGCCCGGCTCGACCATCCGCGCGGCGAGACTCCAACCCTGGAGCCCGCCGTAGCGTCGATGGGGCGACGCTTCGGAACTTGGAAGGAGACGATCTCATGCTGCGCACGGCTCGACCCTCGACGAAGGCTCTTCTCGTCATCGCTTTGGCCACGATTGCCACGGCCTCGCTCTGGCCCGTCCTGGCGGCCGAGGGCCGCGTCGAGAAGTCGGTCGACCTCGCACCCGGCGGGACGCTCGTCGTCGAAGCGTCGCAGGGCTCGGTGAGCGTGCGCGGAACGGAGCGCAGCGGCGCCCGCGTCGTGGTCACGGCGCGCGACGCGGACCTCGTGAAGGACTTCACGGTGAGCGTCGAATCGGGGCCGCGCGAAGCCCGCGTCTCCGTCAAGCGCAAGAGCTCGGGGCTGCTGGGATCGTTCTGGGGCGGTGGCGGCAGCGTGCAGATCGCCGTCGAGGTGCCGCACGAGACCGCCGTCAACGTCGAGACCGGCGGCGGCTCGATCGAACTCGTGGGACTCGTGGGCGGCGCGGACGTCTCGACCTCGGGCGGCTCGATCGAGATTGCCGACTTCGAGGGCACGGTGAAAGGTGCGACCTCGGGGGGCGGTATCGAGCTCTCGGACGTGCGCGGCGAGGTGACGGTGCGCACGTCGGGCGGCGGCATCGAAGCGATCGACGTGGAGGGCAAGCTCGACGTCCGCACGTCCGGCGGATCGATCGCGCTGCAGAGCATCGCCGGCGATCTCGTCGCGCGCACCTCCGGCGGATCGATCAAGATCCGCGAGGCGGGCGGCAGCGTCGACGCCGAGACGTCGGGCGGATCGGTCTACGTTCGCTTCGCGGCCGGCAACGCCAAGGGCGGACAGATCGAGACCTCGGCGGGCGGCATCCGCATCGAAATCGACCCGCAGGTCTCGCTCATGCTCGACATCGCGACGAGCGCCGGCTCGGTGACCTCCGACCTGCCTCTCGCCTCGAGCACGAGTTCCTCGCGCACGCACATCGTCGGTGCGCTCGGCGCAGGAGGCGAGTCCAAGCTCCTCGCGCGCGCCAGCGCCGGCTCGATCACCATCGGACCCCGCTGACGCGCGAGGTCGCTCTTCGTAGGGGCGCCATTGATGGCGACCGGATCGCCGCCGCAGGCGGCGACCTTTCCGCGGCGGTGTGCCATTCGTGAATCGCTGGATCAAGGCCAGGTCGCCGCCTTCGGCGGCGATCCGGACGCGATGAATCGCGTCCCTACCGGAACGGGGCGCCACGCGATGCACCGCGCACGATCTCTCGTCGGGACGCTCGTCGAGGCACCGAGATCGGTCTTCATCGGGACGCTATTCGATGCGCGAGATCGCTCTTCGTAGGGGCGCCATCTATGGCGACCGGATCGCCGCCGAAGGCGGCGACCCTTCCGCGGCGGTGTTGCGTTCGCGTATCGCGTGATGAAAACCCTGTCGCCGGCTGCGCCGGCGATCCGGACGCGATAAATCGCGTCCCTACCGGAACGGGGCGCCACGCGATGCACCGCGCACGATCTCTCGTCGGGACGCTCGTCGAGGCACCGAGATCGGTCTTCATCGGGACGCTATTCGATGCGCGAGATCGCTCTTCGTAGGGGCGCCATTTATGGCGACCGGATCGCCGCCGAAGGCGGCGACCCTTCCGCGGCGGTGCGCCATTCGCGTATCGCGGGATCCAGGCCAGGTCGCCGGCTGCGCCGGCGATCCGGGCGCGATGAATCGCGCCCCTACCCGAACGG
>CAZPJJ010000620.1:0-1962 GCA_964586535.1 uncultured Acidobacteriota bacterium
CTCAGTTGGTAGAGCACGACCTTGCCAAGGTCGGGGTCGCGGGTTCGAGTCCCGTTTCCCGCTCCAATCTCTCTCTTTCCTCTCTTCTTTTTCTCGTCCTCGCGTACAGTCCCCACGAGATCCCGAGCACCTCCCGCGAGGTCTCCCGTCTCGCGAGCGCAGCCCCCTCGAGATTTCGCGCTACGATGCGAGGCGATGCATTCTTCCGGTTCCGCCCACCCGGCTTCCGCCGGCGCCCCTCGCCGCGTGCTCGTGACGGGCGCGGGGACGGGCATCGGCCGAGCGGTCGCGTTGCGCCTCGCGTCGTCGGGGCACGATCTCGTGCTTCTGGGACGCCGCACGGAAACTCTCGAGGAGACGCGAGAAAGCTGTCTCGCCCGCGGTTCGCACTCCGTGTTGATCGCGATTGCCGATCTCTCGGACGAATCCACAGTGGTCGCGGCCATGGATCGTGCCGCCCGCGAGTGGGGAGCGTTGGACGGACTCGTCAACAACGCCGGCCAGACTCGCTTCGAACCGCTCGCCGCCATGACTGTCGAAGCTTGGCGCGAGATTCTCGATGTCAACCTGACCGGGGCCTTCGTCGTCTTGCGGGAAGCGCTGCCGCTCCTGCGCGAGGGGCGCGCGCCGGCTGTCGTCAATGTCGCCAGCACGCTCGCGACGCATGGGCTTCCGGGTGCCGCGGCGTACTGCGCTTCGAAGGGCGGGCTCTTGGCTTTCACGCGCGCCGCCGCGATGGAACTCGCGCCGCTGGGAATCCGCGTCAACGCGGTCTCTCCCGGTCCCGTCGCGACCGCGATGCTCGACACCGAGCGCGACGATCGCGGCGACGCGGGCGAAAGGCGGGCGCGATTGGCGGCCATGCATCCCCTCGGACGCATCGCGCGACCCGACGACGTCGCGGTTGCGATTTGTCATCTTCTCGCTCCCGATACTTCGTTCGTGACCGGCACGGATACCGTGGTCGACGGCGGATTGACGTGCGGCTTTCGCGAATGAAGCGTTGTCTCGCGAATCTCACGAGCCCGAGACAAAGCACCACCGTAAACTTCACGGCGCTCGGAGGAGCGCGACGATGAGGGACCAAGGGCCACCAAGACTCCATGCGTTGCGCGGCAGGTTGCCGCGCGTGCTCGTCGTCGACGACGACGACAGCGTGCGCATCGGACTGGCCCGCGCGTTGGCGCAGCACTGGCCGTGCGAAGTCGAGACCGCCGCTGACGGATTCGAAGCCGGGTACAAGCTCGCGAAGTTCTCGCCCGACGTCGTGCTGCTCGACGTGGTCATGCCCGGCATGGGCGGACTCGACGTTTGCCAGCGCATGCGCCGGCTGGTCGGTTCCGAACCGCTGAAGATCATCATCCTCACGGGCTACCGCGGTCCGGGCACCAACGAGCGCTCTCTCATGAGCGGCGCCGATCTCTTCTTGGCCAAGCCCCTCGACGTTGAGGAGATTCTCAAGCACGTCAAAGACACGCTCGGGATGTGATGGGATGCCGACCAGGCCGCACGTCGACGCGTCTTCGACTTCGCCCCGGGAAGCACGCGACGCCCGAGCGTTGGCTGCCGCATGTCCTTTCGCTCTCGCCGTCGTCGACCATCACGCGCGACTCGCGCTCGCGAGCGCCGGCCACTCCACGCTGCTCGCGTGGCTCCGCGAAACGCTGCAGGAGCGCCCGGCCCGCCGCAGGGTGGCGGCGGCGATCGGCGCCGCGCTCTGCGGTGATGTCGACGAGGTGGTCATCGAGGATGCGCCCGGGATCGCGGGTCCGCGCGCCGTCGCTATCGTGACTCGCCTCGGGGATCCGCTTCATCCGTCGACGGGAGCATTGATCGCGATTCTCGAAGGCTCGGCGCGCGCGCCCTTTGCGGCCCGCGCGGCGGCGCTCGCTCGCGCGCTCGAGGCGCTCGATCCGGCCGGTGCGTCGGAAGGCACCCCGCGCGCGCTGCCGTCGGCTCGCG
>CAZPJJ010000621.1:0-1954 GCA_964586535.1 uncultured Acidobacteriota bacterium
GGTTCGACTTGAGGGCCGCGATCACGGCGCCGACGGCGCGCTCCTGATACTCGCGGAGTCTCAGCATGAGCGGCGACTCTCGCGCTCGAGCTCGATCTCGGTCCAGATGCGCGCGGCCTCGGTCGCGAAACGGGGGAACGTCCGAGCATGCTCGACCAGGTGCCTCCTATGCTCGACGGCCGCGTTCCAGAGTTCGCGGCACAGGTCGATCTGCCGATCGAGCGCGACCTGTGTCGACTTGTTCATGCGGCATTTGTATTTATACGCCCGGATCACAATTCCCCCTGTCGTATCCATGCCCCGCCCGCCGCAATCCTTCTAACGACGGGCGGGGCTACCGCGCACCATGCGCGGAACTACTGTTCTTCATCCGTCTACGAGACCTTCTTCCCTCGCCCACGACGCTCGCGATACGGCCAGAGCTTTTCCCACGTCTTGAGCCGCATGTGGACAACGACGATCCCGCCGGTCGATTTGCGTGCTTCGCACCTGGCTACCTCTTGCAGCAAGCTCCTGAGAGGCGCTACCTGCATCATCAACTCGTCTCTCTGACCGCAGACGATGTAGTACGACTCCTCGATGGAGCAGAGATCATCCTCCGTGATCTCGATGGCCGTCTTCGCCTGGTCGCGCTCAAGGCAGATTGCGTTGTCGCGCTCACGGTAGACTTCCATCTCCGGGCTCGCGTGGATTGCCGCCTGAATGTCCGCTGCGACATCTACGAGTAAGCGGCCCGCGGCGGTATCCGCATCGAATTCGTCATAGATGACTCCTTCGAACGATCCGAAGCCATGCTGTGACGCCTGGTGAACCATAGCCGCGTGAATCAGCCGCGCCAAAGCTAGACTCATGGCGATCCTCCTCTCATGCAAGTCAAGAGTTTCTTGCATCGCGCCGAGACGACGAACACGCGCACACCCCGGGCGGTGACGACCTGGACGCTGCTCACCCGACCGTCGCGCAGTGCTGATCGCAGAAGCGGCAGCACGGCCCGCTGGCGAGTAGCGGCCTTGGGGTCGATGCGCGTCATTCGTCCCTCCTCGCGGCTATCGCGCGGATGTCTACTGCGTTTTTTGCTCCATCAGCGCGCGAACAGCGGCGTCTTTCGCTTCCAGGAGTTTGCGGAGGCAGACCGTGCGCTCTGGCCCCGGAGCCACCATCGCGACGATCCCGTGTGCGAGCACACTGAAGGGCTTGCTAGCCTTCTGTAAACCCGCGGGAAGGTGGGCGTACTCAAACCATCGAAGCATTCTTTCGTTTTCCATGTCTGTCTCCTCCTCGCGCTCTCGCGCGGATGTCAGTCGGACTCGGCGCGGGCGGCGTGCGGTGGTGGCCCGACGTAGGGAATCGGGCCGTCCTCCGTGAGCATCGCCGCGCCGGTCACGTGATCGGCCTCGCCGAGCAGCCGCCTGAGAGCCTGTTCCGTGGCCGCTTCGCGCTCCGGGCTCATCGCACAGGAAAAGCAGATCGGGCTACCGTCGTCCGTATAAGGGCGGCATTCGTCCTCACAACCACAGACACAGCATTTGGTTTTCATCACCCCTCCCTGCTCACGCGCTCCCGCGCTGTCCTGATCCGCTCTCGCAGGTGCTGCTCCCGTGGCGGCTGCGGCACCGGGCCGCGCGGCGCACGCGGGGCGCGGCGCTGGTAGGCGGGCACGTCGTAGAGCGAGCGTGTTTCATCCGAGATCTCAGCATCGGCCGCGCGGAGTGCGTGCCAGACAGTGCCGACTCCGAGGGCCACGCTGCCCAGCACGAGCAGGTACACGGCGAGAGTGCAGAGGGATTCCAGGTCGTGGGCAGACATCAGGCCATCCACCAGATTTTCCATCTCACACCTCACGCGGCCACGCGAGCCGTGCCGTTCGCCAGCACGATCCGCGCGTCCGCCGACTCCCAGACCTCGCGCGAGTGAGCGATCACGATCGCGCACTCGAACCCGCCGAGCTCGAGGG
>CAZPJJ010000622.1:0-1950 GCA_964586535.1 uncultured Acidobacteriota bacterium
CGGGCCGGGGCTACCCCGAGGATCTGCGCGCCGAGGCGCTCCCCGCCGAGGACTGGCTGAACTTGGCGCGGGCCCTTTCGCGCGCGGGGAACGACGAGGACCGGCCGACGTGACGGGCGAACTCGAGATCATCTCGCTGGGCGGCTGCGGAGGTTTCGGCCTCAACGCGACGCTCTTCGTCTCGGGCGACGAGGGCATCCTCGTCGACTTCGGTTCCGGCTTCCCTCACGGGGCCGCGGTCGGCGTGACGCGCCTCGTCCCCGACGCGAGTGCCGTCGTCGATCGCTGCCGCCTGCGCGCCATCGTGCTCACGCACGCCCACGACGATCACGCGGCGGGGCTTCCCCACCTCCCCGTGCCTTGGCGCCGCGCGCCGGTGTACGGGACGCCTCTCACCCTCGCCTTCGTCGCGGATCGCTTCGAGGATCAGTCCTTGCCCCAGCCCGAGTTGCGCACGCTCGTCGCGGGAGAGCGCGTGGAGATCTCGCCCGCGTTCGCGGTCACGCCGGTCGCCGTCACGCATTCGATCCCCGACAGCGTCATGCTCGCGATTCACACGCCCGCGGGCCTCGTCGTCCACAGCGGAGACTTCCGCTTCGACGACGCGCCGCTCTGCGGCCCGCCCACGGACTGGGCGGCGCTCGAACGGCTGGGACGGGAGGGCGTCGATCTGCTGCTCTGCGACAGCACGGGGGCGCTTCGCGACGAGCCGACGCGCTCCGAGACCGCCGTCGCGGCCGAGCTCCTCGAGGCGATCAAGGGCCGGCGCGGGCAGGTCGTCGTCTCGACGTTCGCGAGCCAACTCCATCGCCTTCAAGCGGTGATCGCACTCGCGCCCCAGGTCCGACGCAAGGTGGGCTGCCTCTCCATGCGCATGGCGCGCACGATTCGCCACGGCGTCTCCAGGCGCCTCTTCTCGCTCCCGGCGGGAGTGCTACTCGAAACGGACGACCTCTTCGATCTTCCCGACGACCAGCGCATCTGGCTTGCCGGAGGTTGCCAGGGCGAACCCGAGTCCTCGCTCGCGCGGCTCTCCTACGATCAGCACCCGCGCTGCGAGGTCGGGCGCGGTGACACCCTCGTGGTGACCGCGAGCGTCATCCCCGGAAGCGAGATTCCCTACGGGCTGATGATCGATCGCTTCCTGCGGATGGAGGTCGATGTCGTCGACACTCTCGACCATCCAGGGATCCATGCATCGGGCCACGGTTCCCGGACGGAGATCGCGCGGCTGATCGAGATCCTGCGGCCCCGCGCGTTCATACCGATCCACGGCTCGCGCCGGCACCTCGAGGCGTGCCTCGACTTGGCGCGGCGCACCGCCAAGAACCTCGAGGACACCGCGCTCGTCGAAATGGGCGGCCGCGTTCGCCTCGATACCGGGGGGCTTCGACTCCTCCCATCCCTCGAGTTCTTCCCACTCAGCCTCGACGACGCAGGCCGTTTGGTTTCGCGCGAAACCGTGCTCGCCAGGCGCCGCTTGGCCGAGTCCGGGATCGCGATCATCGTCATTCACGAGAGCGGCGCCGAAGACGAGATTCGCGTCCGCGGCGTCGGCGTCACCGAGTTGGACGGCGACCCTTCCCTCGCTCGCGAGGTCGAGAAGGTCGTCGATGACGAACTCGGAGCCCGTGCGACGGAGCCGCTCGACGAGCGCATCACGCGGCGCGTCGGCAATCTGCTGCGCGGCGGACTCAGACGACGGCCTCCCGTGATCGTCGTCAAGCGAGGAGACGACGCGTGAGCGCAGCCGCGGCACTGACACCTTTCGAAGCGGCGATCCTGGGCCTCGTCGAGGGACTGACCGAGTACCTGCCCGTGTCGTCCACGGGTCATCTGATCCTCGTCGCCGCGTGGCTCGGCAAGGAAGGCGATCCGGCGGTCAACGCGTTCAACATCGTCATCCAGGCGGGCGCGATCCTCGCCGTCTTGGGCCTCTACCGCGAGCGC
>CAZPJJ010000623.1:0-1936 GCA_964586535.1 uncultured Acidobacteriota bacterium
CAGCGCCGGGCCCTCGACGCGCAGAGCGCCTTGCTCGCCGTCCGCCGCGAACGCCTCTCGAATCGCATCGATCTGCACCTGGCGCTGGGCGGCGACTTCGCCGCGCCTCTGGACGAAACCCTTTCCATGACGCCGCCGGCTGAGCCGGTCGAGGTTTCCCGCCGATGAAGACGTGGCTGAAAGTCGCGATTCCCCTGCTGATCCTCGTGCTCGGCGCGGTCGCCGCGTCCGCCGTGGTCAAGATGCGCGAGACGCCGCCCAAGACGGCACCCGTGATTCTGCCGCCGCTCGTGCGCGTCGAGACCGTGCAAGCCTCCGAACTCACGCTCGAGGTCCGCGCCCAGGGCACCGTGCGCCCGCGCACCGAAAGCGCGATCGCCGCCGAAGTGGCGGGCCGCGTGCTGCGCGTCGCGCCGGCGTTCGCCGACGGCGGATTCTTCGCCACGGGCGACGTGCTGGTCGAGATCGACCCCGCCGACTACCGCCAAGCGCTCGCCGCGGCGCGCGCGCGCGTGACGCAGGCGGAGCTGCGCCTCGCGCAAGAAGAAGCGGCCGCGGCCGTGGCGCGCCGCGAGTGGGAGAGCCTCGGCGCGAATGGAGAGGCGTCGCCGCTGACGCTGCGCACTCTTCAGGTCAAGGACGCGGCCGCCGCGCTCGATGCGGCGCGAGCCGACGTCGAGCGCGCCGAGCGCGACCTCGAGCGGACGCGTGTCGTCGCCCCCTTCGCGGGGCGCGTGCGCACGAAGATGGCCGACGTCGGCCACTTCGTGAACCGAGGCACCGTGCTCGCCGAGGTCTACGCGACCGACGTCTTCGAGGTCGGACTGCCCGTTCCGGACCGCGACCTCGCCTTCGTCGACGTTCCGCTCGTCCGCCGCGGCCCGGGGCCGACGGTGCGCCTCGAAGCGGAGTTCGCGGGGCGGCGCCACACGTGGCAGGGCCGCATCGTGCGCACCGAGGGCGAGATCGACGCGAGGAGCCGCGTCGTCACGCTCGTCGCCGAAGTCCGCGATCCCTTCGGCTCCGGACGCGACGCGTCCCGCCTGCCGCTCGCGCCCGGAATGTTCGTCGACGGCATCATCGGCGGACGCTCGCTCCCCCGCGCCTTCACAGTGCCGCGCGCGGCCTTCCGCGGCGACGATCTCGTCATGGTCATCGACGCCGAGAATCGCCTGCGCCTGCGCAAAGTCGCCGTGCACCAGACCGGCCGCGAGGCTTCGATCGTCACGGAAGGCCTCGAAGACGGTGACCGCGTCTCGGTGACGGCGCTCGATTCCGTCACCGACGGCATGGCGGTGCGCGTCGCGGACGCGGCGCCGAGCGCCTCATGAATCGCGCGATCGAATGGTTCGCGCGCAACACAGTCGCCGCGAACCTGTTGATGATCGTCATCATGGTGAGCGGCGCGATGGCGCTGCCGCGCATCGTGAAGGAGTTCTTCCCCGACTTCGCGCTCGACATGATCCGCGTCTCGGTCGTCTTCCGCGGGGCTTCCCCCGAGGAGGTCGAAGAGGGCGTCGTCGTGCGCATCGAGGAGGAGATCTCGGACCTCGAGGGCATCAAGCGCATCACGTCCACGGCCGCCGAGAACGTCGGCTCGGTGATGATCGAAGCGACCACCGACGCGGACGTGCGCAAGCTCCTCGACGAAGTGAAGTCCCGCGTCGATGCGATCGAGACCTTCCCCGAGGAAGCCGAAAAACCCGTCGTCGAGGAACTGACGAATCGCCGCCAAGTGATCAACGTCGCCGTCTTCGGCCCCGCCGACGAACTCTCGCTGCGCCGCGCCGCCGAGCGCGTGCGCGACGAGATCACGCAGATCCCGGGCATCACCTACGCCGAGCTCACCAACGCCAAGCCCTACGAGATCGCGATCGAGATCGCCGAAGCGGACATGCGCCGCTACGGGCTCACCTTCGACGAAGTGGCCGCCGCG
>CAZPJJ010000624.1:0-1932 GCA_964586535.1 uncultured Acidobacteriota bacterium
GCTCTCGATCCCGGAGACCTCCATGCCCTCGCGCCTTTTGCTCTCTCTCGGTGTCGCGCTCGTCGTCTGGCTCTCGCTGGCCGTGCCAGCGCTGGCCTTCGAGGGCCGCGTCGTCGACGCGGAGACGGGCGCGCCGCTGGCCGGGGCGACGGTCTCGATTGTCGGCCTTCCGGGCACGGCGAACACCGACGCCGACGGCCGATTCACGTGGCAGCCCGATCCCACGCCGCCCGTCCAGATCGTCGTCGTCCTCGAGGGCGGGCGCGTCGCACGGCCTGTCGTCCTCGGCGCGATCGATCACGCCGCCGTGACGACCATCACCGTCTCGGCGCTCGTCGACGAATCGATCAGCGTCAGCGGCGTCGCGCCCAGCATCGACGCCACGCCCGCCGCGGGGACGACGCTGCTCTCGGCGGCGCAGATCGAGCGCCGCACGCCCTCGAATCTCATGCAGGCGCTCGAGACCGTCCCCGGCGTCAGCCAGGTCTCCGAGGGGCAGGCGGCGGTCCCCGCGGTGCGCGGCCTCGCGCGCGGTCGCACGCTGATCCTCATCGATGGGGCGCGCGTCACGGCGGAGCGGCGCGTCGGTCCTTCGGCGACATTTCTCGATCCAGCGATCGCGCTCGGCGTGGATGTCGCGCGCGGACCGGGGTCGGTGGCCTACGGCTCGGACGCCTTCGGCGGCGTGATCTCGGTGCGCACCAAGCGCGCGGAGGCCGGCTCGCCCTTGCGCTTCAAGGCGACCGCGACCGGCGGCGCCGGCGTTCCCGAGTGGCGCGGCGGTTTCGAGATCTCGCAGGGATTCGCCAAGGGCGGCGTGCTCGTCGCGCTCCACGCGCGAGAAGCCGATGACTGGCGCGGCGGCGACGGCGAGGACGCGTTCAATTCGGGTTGGAAGAGCCGCGGGGGACTGCTGCGCTTCGATCACCAACTCGGCCGCGGCGATTTTTCGATCACGCTGCAGAGCGACTTCGGCCGCGACATCGAGCGGCCGCGCACGAACTCGCGCACCGTGCGCTTTTACTACCCCTACGAGGACAGCCACCGCTTGACGCTCGGTTACCAAGTCGGCGGCGTGGGCGGCTGGGAGCGCGTGAGCGCGAGCGCGTTCTTCGGGACCTACGAGCAGCGCACCGACCAGGATCGCTTTGCGACCGCCGACGAAGGCCGCAGCCTCGAACGCGCCGACATCTCGGCCAAGGACTTTCACCTGAGGTTGACGGGCGAGCGAGCGCTCGGCCGGGCGCGGCTGGAGGTCGGCGCCGACGTGAACGGGCGCTTCGACCTCGAGGCGGACGACGTGTTCCGAGAGTTCACGCTCGATGGCGAGCTCGCGAGCGAGATCGTCAGCGATTCGATCGAAGACGCGCGGCGCGTCGACGCCGGGCTCTTTGCGCAGATGCACGCGCTCGTCGCGCCGGCCGTGCTGCTCTCGGGCGGGGCGCGCGTCGATCGCGTGACGACGCGCAACGAGGGCGGGTTCTTCGGAGACCGCAGCACGACGCAGGAGGCGCTCTCGGGCTTCGCCTCGGCGACGCTCGGGCCGTGGCGCGGTTTTTCGATCACGGGCCAGATCGCGCGCGGCTTTCGCGATCCCGTGCTCTCCGATCGTTACTATCGCGGGTCCACCGGCCGCGGGTTCGTGACCGGCAATCCCGATCTCGAGCCCGAGACCAGCCTCCAGTACGACCTCGCGCTGCGCTACGGCACCGGGCCGGTGCGCGTCGCGTTCTACGGTTACGAGTACCGCATCGACGATCTCGTCGAGCGCTTCGAGGATCCGCTCGCCGAGGATTTTTTCTTCTTTCGCAATCGAGGCGAGGCGCGCCTGCGCGGTCTCGAGCTGGAATTGCAAGCCGCGCTGCGCCCGGGACTCGCGCTCGAGGTCACGGCCCAGCGCGCGCGCGGCGAATCGCTCGATGACAACGTGCC
>CAZPJJ010000625.1:0-1929 GCA_964586535.1 uncultured Acidobacteriota bacterium
TCCGAGGGGTGCCCCGGGGCGAGCGCCAGCGGCGTTCGCAGCATTGGCTGGAGATCTTCGGTCTTGAGGAGCTGGCCGACCGCCCGGCGCGGGCGCTTTCGGGGGGAGAGGCGCAACGCGTGAACCTTGCCCGGGCCTTCACCCTGGCGCCGGAGCTTTTGCTGCTCGACGAGCCGTTCGCCGGGCTCGACGCACCGGCCCGCGGGGCGGCCGAGGCCGGACTGGAGCGGGCGCTCGCGGAAAGCGGAGCTCGCGGTCGACAACCTGCCCTGCGAACTGCCGCGCGAGGCATCGATGGGATTCGGCGCGGCGCTCATGCCCTTCGTGCCCGCGCTCGTCGAGGCACACGCATCGGGCAGACTCGATCCGGAGAAACTCCCCGCACCGCTGCAGCGCGCGCTGATCGCCGCCGACGGCGCGCTCACGCCGCCCTTCGCGAAGCTCGCGCAGCATCTGCCGCGCTGAACGCCACGACGTCGAGAATCAGCTTGAGGCGGGTTTCGAGACGACCGCGCCCTCGGCGGAGGCGTCGTCGCTCCACTTCGAGTGCGGGCTCTTGTTGAGCACGAACCAGTTCCAGAGCAGGCTCGTGTAGCTGGTCGGGATGACCTCGCGCCGCTCGTAGAAGGGCCGCAGCGCGCGATGCAGCCTGGGCAGGTTGTAGAACGGGACGCGCGGGAAGTAGTGGTGCTCGAGGTGGTAATTCGACCAGAGGAACGCGATGTCCCAGAACCACGAGGGTTTCATCAGCGTGCTCCACTTGGCCGGGTCGTCGGGGTCGATGTTGTAGTGCTGACCCAGACGATTGAGCGTGAAGGCCACGGGGAACACGAAGAAGTAGGGGACGATGTAGACCTTGAACGCGATCCACCAACCCGCGAAGGCGATCAGCGCGGCAAGGATTGCGAGTTGGCCGGCGATCGTGATCAGGCGCTCGCGGGCGATGAGCGTGCGCAGCTCGGGCTCGTAGGTCTTCGTCTCGCGCGCGGCGCCGCGGAAGTAGATCACCATCAGCGCCGGCGTCATGTAGAGCAGCTTGTACCAACGCGCGTTGCGCTTCGGCGAGAGGTGATGCCGCTTGGGATCGGCCTCCCAATCGCCGAGCTGCGCGTGGTGATCGAGATGCCAGCGCGTGAACTGCGAGCGCGAGATGCCGCTGGGGAAGGCGTAGAGCCAACCCAGGAATGTCTTCGCGAGCTCGTTGCGCTTCTTGCGGAACACGGCGTCGTGCACGACTTCGTGCAGCATGACGGTGAAATTGAAGACCGTGAAGCCGGTGACGATCGAGCACGGCAGCCAGAGATACCAGGGCTCGAGGAGCCACGCCCCCGTGATGCCGAGAGCGAGGAGCAAGAACTGCCAGGCGAGCACGAGGAAGTGCTTCCACGCCGTGGGGCGATGGAGATCGCGGACGAGATCCTGCGGCAGCGTCTGCGCGAGCTCGCGCCGTAGTTCCACGGACGCTTCGGCGTAGTAGGACTGGCTCACGGCGGATCCTCGGCGTTGGGCGGTCGTCTCAGGGGAGGAAAACTACGTCGATTCGAGGGCGTGAGGCTTCCCCGACCCGCTGGTCGATGCTCGGATTCTAGGAGGACGTCCCAAACCCCGCCAGAGAACGGCGCCGGGGCCCGGAGGCGCACAGCGCCGGAAGCCGCGCGAAAGCCGGCCACCTGCCTTACCAATACTTTTCGGCGTGGATCTGCCCGGGCTCGCGCTTCTTGTGCTCGCGATAGCCCTCGGCGACGAGGAGCGCCGTGAGGTCCTCGATCATCCCGGGGTTGCCGCAGAGCAGCACGTGGCAACTCTCGGGGGACGGCGCCGCGCCCCAGCGCTCGGCAACGACCCCGCGCCGCCAGAGATCTTGGACGTAGCCGACGTGACCGGTCCACGGGACGGTCTCCGCCGCGGGCCGCGAGATGGTCGGGTGGA
>CAZPJJ010000626.1:0-1921 GCA_964586535.1 uncultured Acidobacteriota bacterium
GGATTCCTCCTCGAAACGCGGCGGGATCGAGGCCCTCCACGACGCGGCGTTGCGCGCGCTCGGCGATTGCCGCCGGGCGTCGAGTCGCGGAGCGGATCGTTCTGCGAGCCGCCGGAAAGGACGCGCCCTGCTCCGCGCGACGGAGCGACTTTACGACGAGATCGAGGGATTGTTCGACGCGGCGACGCGCCGCGCGTTCGTCGAAGACGGATACGCGAGAACGGAAGCGTGGCTCGCCGCGAACGACGACCCGGAAGGTCGCGTCGGCGCGCAAAAGATGCGGCTGCTGCAAGCCGAACGACGCTTCACGTAATCGGGAACTTCGCCCTGCTGTTCGGCGTGGTCTCATCGGCTCATGCTAAACGCATGCGCCTGACCGACGAAGCTCTCGCCGAATTCCGCGCCCTCTGGCACGAAAACCATTCCGACGAGGCGATCTCCGACGACGATCTTCGCGCCATCGCTATTCGCCTCCTTCGCGCCGTCGCGCTCGTCCTGCCGGACGAGGAGTTATCCACTCCAGGCGCTTGAGTCTCGCGTCTTGTCTGCCATGCTGAAGGTATGTCCGAATCGCCGACACAATCGATCCGCTACATTGCCTACGTCCGCAAATCGACGGAAGGCGACGAGAAGCAGGCGCTCTCCATCGACTCCCAAAAGCAGAAGATCGTGGAGTTGTTCCCGCGTCTCGACATCATCGACGTTGTCGAGGAGCGCAAAAGCGCCTTTAAGCCCCATAACCGCCCCGCCTTCGCGGCGATGATCGCGCGGATCGAGAAAGGAGAGGGGAGCGGACTGATCGCGTGGCATCCCGACCGGCTCTCGCGCAACGAACTGGACGCCGCGACGCTCACCTACATGATCCGCACCGGCGTCATCTGCGACCTGAAATTCGGGTCGTACACCTTCGACAACTCGCCGGAGGGCATCATGATGCTCCAGATGGCGCTCTCCCATTCGCAATACTTCTCCGCGAAACTGAGCAAGGACGTGGTTCGCGGCATGTCGAGGAAGGCGGAACTCGGCTGGCTTCCCGGCGTCGCGCCGCCCGGTTACCTGAACACCCCGGATCGCGGGAAGGGCTTCAAGGTCGTCGTCAAGGACCCGGAACGATTCCCGCTCGTGCGGAAGATGTGGGAGCTGATGCTCGGCGGACGCCACACGCCACCTCAAATCCTGAAGATCGCCACCGAGCAGTGGGGCTATCGAACGCTTCCGCGACGGAAACTCGGCGGCAAGCCGATGTCCCGAAGCATGCTCTACGAGGTGTTCCGCGACTCGTTCTACTACGGATGGTTCGAGTACCCGAGAGGAAGCGAGAACTGGTATCAAGGCAAGCATCCGCCGATGGTGACGCGGGAGGAGTTCGAGCGGGTCGGACTGTTGCTGGGCGGTCCGGTCAAACGCGCGCCCCAGCGTCGTTCGTTCGCTTTCACGGGGCTGATCCGTTGCGGCCAGTGCGGCTGCGGGATCACCGCCGAGGAAAAGCGGCACGCCGTCTGTTCGGCGTGCCGGACGAAGTTTTCCTGCCTGCATCGGACGAACTGCCCGAAATGCGGTTCGGAGATCGCGGAGATGCGAAATCCGATCATCCGTCAATTCACCTACTACCACTGTACGAAGAAAAAGGAGGGCGTCGCCTGTTCACAATCGGTGGTCTCCAAGGATAGGTTGGAAGCGCAGATCGACGATTTCCTGTCGGGGATCGAGATCGACGACCGGTATGTCGGGTGGGCGATCCGGCAACTGCGCGCCGCGCACAAGCGAGAGTCGAAGGAGAGGAGCGGCATTTTGCGGGAACAACAGGAAGCGCTGCGCGCGGCGACGCGAAAACTGGACGCGCTGATGGAGATGCGGCTGTGCGGCGAGATCACCGAGGACGAGTACCGACGCAAGAAGGTTGAACTGCTGCGGGAGAAGA
>CAZPJJ010000627.1:0-1919 GCA_964586535.1 uncultured Acidobacteriota bacterium
GCGCTCTTTGGCCAAGCTCGACTACGGCAATCGCGACATCGGAGGCGGTATCGACCGCTTTTGGCTCGACGGCGCGCTGCGCATCTCGGCGATCGAGCAGATCGCGTTCCTGCGCCGCCTGCAGCGAAACGAACTGCCGGTCAGCGAACGCGCGCAGCGCATCGTGACCGAGGCGCTCATCAACGAGGCGGGGCCGGAGTTCGTCCTGCGCGCCAAGACCGGCTGGGCGGCGCGCATGGAACCGGGCATCGGCTGGTGGGTGGGCTGGGTCGAGCGCGACGACAACGTCTTCTTCTTCGCACTCAACATGGACATCGCGGACGAGAGCCAACTCGGCGCGCGCAAGTCGATCGTGCGCACGGTCTTCCGCGAAGAGGGGATGCTTCCCTAGCCACGACGAGTCGTGAAGAGCGCGGGGTCGACCTCAGCGGCCTGCGCGGAAGGTGTCGCAGGACTGGATGTCGCCCGTTTCGAATCCCGTGCGGAACCACTGCACGCGCTGGGCGGACGAGCCGTGCGTGAACGAATCCGGCACGACGTAGCCCTGCGCCTGTCGCTGGAGCGTGTCGTCGCCGATGGCGGACGCCGCGTCGAGCGCTTCCTCGAGATCGCCCGGCTCGAGGATCGAGAAGCGCTGCTCGGCATGATGCGTCCAGACGCCCGCGAAACAGTCCGCTTGCAGCTCGAGCCGCACGGAGAGCGCGTTGGCCTCGACATCGGAAGCCTGTGAGCGCAGGCGATTCACCTGATCCATGACGCCGATCAGGTTCTGCACGTGATGACCGACTTCGTGCGCGATGACGTAGGCCTGCGCGAAATCGCCGGGCGCGCCGAAGCGCCGGGCGAGTTGATCGAAGAACGAGAGATCGATGTAGACCTTCTGGTCGCCGGGGCAATAGAACGGCCCGACGGCGGAATCGGCGTAGCCGCACGCGGATTGCACGGCGCCGGAGAAGAGCGTCAGCGTCGGCTCGCGATAGGCCGAGCCGCCGGCCGCGAAGAGATCGCCCCACACGGCTTCGGTGTCGGCGAGGACGACCGCCACGAACCGCGCCTTCGCGTCGTCGGCGGGCGGGGCGGGAGCGCCCATCTCCTGCATTCCCGAGACATCAACCGACGCGCCGTCGGGCCCCACGAGAAACTGCGTCGGATCGACCCCGAAGAAAAGCGCGAGGACGATGACCACGAGAAGGCCCAAACCGCCGATACCGCCCGCGCGCACGCCGCGCGAGGCGCCCATCCCGCGACGGTCCTCGACGTTGGTGCTCGCGCGCCTGTCTCTCCACCGCATCGCACACCCCTTTCCGCTGGCCGCGGATCCACCCCAGGCGCCGGAAGTCTAGCAGCGCCGCCCCGACGCGGATTTCACTCCCCGAGCAGCTCTGGGAAGCGCGGCCGCAGCGCGTCGAGGTCGGCGGGTTCGTCGAGGTCGCGCAGTTCGGGGAGCGTCGCGACGCTCGCTTCGGCCGCCGCGAGCCGGGCGAGCGTGATGGCGCCCGTCTCGGACGTCGACCAGGGTACGCCCGCGAAGAGCAGCGGCATCGGGCGCCTGAGCCCGAGCAGGTAGTAGCCCCCGTCGTGCGCCGGACCGAAGACCGCGTCGTGCGTCAGCAGCGCGTCGAAGGCCGCGCCCAACAGGCGAGCGTCCACGTCGGGACAGTCGGTGCCGATGATCACCGCCCGCGCCGCGCCCTCCGCGAACGCCGCGCTGAATGCGCTCTGCATCCTGTCGCCGAGATCGCCCGCGCTCTGCGGCACGACGCGAAACTCCGGGCCCAGCCAAGCGGTGACGTCATCGACGCGCGCCGCGGGCTCGACGTGCGCGATGCGCGAGAGCGTGGGGCGGTCGAGCGCGGCGGCCGCCGCGCAGACGTGCCCGGCGACCCGGCGGTAGATGCGTGCCGCGCCCTCGGCGCCGA
>CAZPJJ010000628.1:0-1915 GCA_964586535.1 uncultured Acidobacteriota bacterium
GCCGCGAGCTCGCCTTCGTCCAAGGCGAGCGCGACGTCGCCGTCCGGGACGAGCATCTCGCGCTCCGCCGCGAGCAAGCGCGCGCGGGCGAGTACTTCGTCGGCGCCGGGCGTTGTCTCCGCGGCCGCGCGCACGCGCTTGAGCGCGAGCATCGCGCGATCGTCCTCGCGCAGATCGAGATAGGCCTCGGTGAGCGCGAGCAGGCCCATCTGCTCGATCGTCTCGATGCCCGCGCGCCGTGCGAGGAAGCACGCCTCTTGCAACACCTCACGTGCGCGGTCGCTCTGCCCCGCGCGCGAGAGCGCTTCGCCGAGGCGAATGCCGCGCTCGGCGCGAGCCGGCGCGCTCGCGTCGCTGCGCTCGTCGCTGCGCGGAAGCAGGCGCTCGACTTCCTGCGGATGTCCGAGAAAGGCCTCGATCTCGGCGAGCACGGAGATCGCGGGCGCGAGACCTCGGCCGTTCGCGGGAGCGTCGGCCGCAGCCAGCGCCTCGCGGGCGCGCTCACGAGCCGCGCGCGGCTGTCCGCGATGCAGGAGCACGCGCGCCGACTCGGCGAGCGATTCGGCCGTCGCGGCGAGTTGCCCCGCACGGCGGCGCGCCCGAGTCGCCTCCTCGAGATGCGCGAGTGCTTCGCTGCGTCTTCCAAGTCGCGCGAGAACGCGCCCGGCCAGCGTGCGCGCTTCGGCCTCGCTGGTGAGATCACCGCGCTGCCTCGCGTCATCGAGCCACGACTCGGCGTCGGCGAGGGCCGCCGGCAGCCGGCCCGCCGCCTCGCGCGCGAGAATCGCGCCGCGCCGCGCGGCCCCGAGCGTCTCCTGCTCACCCAAGCGCGTCGCGATCGCGAGCGCCTCCGCGAAGAGCGGCAGCGCATCGTCGGCGCGTCCGCGCGCGTGCGCGAGTTCGGCGAGCGCGAGCAGCGCCTCGGCTTCGACACCTTCGTCGCGCGCGCGCTGCGCCTGGCCCCGCGCGGATTCGAGCCGCGCGGCGGCGTCCTCGACGCGCCCTTCGCGCGCGAGCACGCGCCCCAGTTCCAAGAGCACGCGCGCGCCCTGCGCCGTCTCGGCGAGTTCGTCGAAGAGCGAGAGCGCCTCGTCGAGGAGCGCGGTCGCGCTGGCCGTGAGGCCGCGCTGCGCGTCGATCGTCCCCGCGAAGCGCAGCGTCTCGGCGACGGCGCGCGCGTCGCCGCCGGCGCGGGCGCGGGCGATCGCCGCTTCCATCTCGCTCTCGGCCTCGGTCGAGCGACCCGCGCGCCAGAGCGCGAGGGCCCGCGTGCGCCGCAGCGAGATCTCGGCGGAAGGTGCGCTCTCGCGCGCCGAGCGCAGGCCGCGTTCGGCGAGACGCAGCGCCTCCTCGGGAAGCGCATCGTCGAGGGCGCGTGCGGCGGCCGCGGCGAGGAGACCGGCGGCGCGGGCGTGATCCCCGACGGCGGCGAGATGGCGCGCACGCTCGGCTTCGGCGCCGGGATGCGCGAGCAAACGCTCCGCGAGCGCGCCGTGAAGCGCGCGGCGGATGTCGTCATCGAGGCGCGCGGCGACGAGCGGAGCCCAGGCCGGATTCACCAGCGCGAGCGCGATCGTCCCTCCCGCGGCGCTCAGGCGCACGGCGAGGCGCGCGTCGAGCGCGGGATCGAGCGCGCCCTCGAGTTCGGTGCGCGTCAGAGACGCGAGATCGTCCCACGGCAGCGGCTCCCCTTCGTGGAGCGCGAGCGCGCCGAGCGCGCGGCGTCCGCCTTCGTCGATCTCGCGCCAAACGTCGTCGAGCACGTGCTGCGCGCGCGCGGAGCCGATCTCGATCGAGGCGAGGGCCGCGGCGGGTTCGCTCGTGTCATCGGGATGGACGCCCCGCGCGACGAGGTCGTGGACGATCTCGACGAGACGCGCGGGAATGCCCAGCGAGCGCTCGACGAGCGCGTTCG
>CAZPJJ010000629.1:0-1911 GCA_964586535.1 uncultured Acidobacteriota bacterium
CATCGACGTCGCCATTCCCGGACGCGGCGAGATCTACCGCATGACGCTGGCCATGGCGCAGGAGTTCCCGGTCGCGGGTACCGGGATCGGGACCTTCCGCTACGCCGAGCCGCTCTTCCGCGATCCCGAGATCTCGGTGCGCTTCATCCACGCCCACTGCGACTGGCTGCAGTGGATTGCGGAGACGGGCGCACTGGGGGCGCCGCTCCTCCTAGCCTGGATCGTGGCGCTGGTCGTCTCGATCACCGCCGTCCTGCGCGCGCCGCGCGAGCGGGCGCTCGCCGCCGCGCTCGCGGCCGGCGTCTTCGCCCTGGGCGCGCACGCCTTCGTCGACTTCCCGCTGCAGTTGCCCGGCGTGACGATTCCCGGCGCGCTGCTCGCCGGCGCGCTCCTCGGGCCGCTCGCGCACGGACCGCGCGACTCGCACGCGGCCGGTCGAGGGAAGCGCACCTGGGGTGCCGCGCCCATCGCCGTCGTCCTCACGACCGGAGCGATCGCGGCGCTCGCGCTCTTCGCGAGCCGGCCGATGAGCCTGCCCGGCTGGTCGACGAGCGTGGCACCGTGGGCGAGGCCGGCGGAGAAGGTCCGCGCGGTCGCGCGGCGCAATGTCGCGACGGCGATCGAGGATCTCCAGTCGGGCGCCATCGAGATGACGCGAGCGCGCCCCCGCATCGCGCGCGCGCTCGCCGGGCTTCGCGCCGCCGCCGTGCGTGCGCCGCTGCGTGCCGACCTGCGGCTCTCGCTCTTCGCGGTAGGACAGGCACAGGCCGGACTCGATCTGCCTGCGGAGCCGCCGCCGCCCGGCTTCGAGAACTTGCAACGGCATTACCTCACCCGTGCCGAGGCGCTCGATCCCGCAAGCCGCGCGCGGCGCCTGGTGTTGCTGCGCTCGTGGATCGAAGTCGGCGACCTCGACGAGGCGCTCCGCCTCGCGCGCCGCTTGCTCGCGGACGAGCCAGCGCTCGCCTCGCAGGTCTACACCGAACTCGGCGGCGCGGACCTCGACCTCGGCTGGCTCATGGCCGCGACACCCAACACACCCGAGGCCGCCGTCGCGCTCGCGCGCACGATGCGCGGGCGCCGCGATCTCGCGGGCGCCGAGATCGTGCTCGAGCGCGCGCGCGAGCGACATCCGGAGGACGAGACGCTCGCGGTCGAACTCGCCGAAACGCTGACGGCGCGCAAGCGGCCCGCGGAGGCGCTCGCGATTCTCGACAACGGCGTGCTGCCCGCGGAAGACTCGCTCCGGCGGCGCTGGCTGCGTGCGCGAGCCGCCGCGCTCGCCGCGTCCGATCGGCTCGGCGAAGTCGACGACGTGCTGCTGGAGCAGGAAGCCTCGGGCGAGGGCCCCTACGTCGTTGCACTCCAACGCGCCCAAGCGCAGATCGCCGCCAAAGAGCCAGACGCCGCGATCGCGACGCTGCGCGAAGCCCTGACGCGCCGCGATCCGCCGATGCAGGCGCGCGAGAAAGTCTCGCTGCTCGTCCTGCTCGGCACGACGCTCGAACGCGAAGGACGAGTCCGTGAAGCGCTCGATACGTTCCGGCAGGCCGAGCGCCTGCAGCCCGACCATCCGGGCGTCCGCGCTTTCTTCGAGCGCCTGCAGCGGATCCGATAGTCAGGCGGGCCGCGCGGTCCCCAGCACCTCGCGCAGCTTGATCGAGAGATCGCGCGCCGAGAACGGTTTCGGGAGGAAGCCGATACCGGGCGAGAGCGTCTCCCCGGGCGCGATGATGTCGTTCGGATAGCCAGACATATAGAGACAGCGCATGGCGGGCCGAAGGGCGCTCGCGGCCTCCCAGAGATCGCGGCCGCTCATCTCGGGCATGACGACGTCCGTCATCAGCACGTCGATCGTGTCTTCGTGCTCGTCGAGGATGCGCAGTGCCTCGCGAGGCGACGCGGCGACGA
>CAZPJJ010000630.1:0-1907 GCA_964586535.1 uncultured Acidobacteriota bacterium
GCCACGACCGTCTCGCCGCCGACCACGGGATCGCCGGGTTCGAGCGCCACGCGCAGGAGCTTGCCGGGCAAAGGAGCCGACACGATGAAACGCTCGCGCACGCGCGTCATGCCCTCGTGGCGCACGAGCACCTGCACCGGGCCGCGCTCCACGACCGCCATGTCGACGGGCACCGGCTGCGGACGGAGCGCGAGCACGAGAAAGGCGATCACCACCACGAAAGCGGCGATCCAAAGCCAACGGCGTGTTACGGGTGCGAGGCGCATGGCTACTCCCGCGTCTTGAGGACGGCGACGAGATCGAGCCGCTCCAAGCGGCGGCGTACGGTCCAGCCCGAGAGCACGGCGGCGCCGATGACGGCAAGCGCGGCTGTCGCGTAGGTCCGCGGCTCGATGATGACCGGAAGCCGGAAGAGCTCGGTGTCGTAGGCATCGGCGATGACCCGCGCGAAGAGGCGGCCGAGGAAGAGCCCGAGCGGGATCGCGAACGCGACGACGATCGCGAGTTCCCCGAGCAGAATCCCGGCAATCTCGGCACGCCGGAACCCGAGCACGCGCAGCGTCGCGAGTTCGCGAGACCGCTCGGCGAGCGAGATGCGCGCGGCGTTGTAGACGACACCGAAGGCGATCACAGCGGCGAAGACGACGTAGATCGAGCGCACGACGCCGATCGTGCGCTCGAGCGTCTCGTCGAGCGACCTCAGCGCGGAAGCATGGAGCATCGTGCCCGCCACGCGCGGCGTGCGCGCGAGCGCCTCGTAGAGCTCGCGCTGGCGCGCGGGATCGACTTCGAGATACGCGCCCGAGAGGACCTCGTCCTCCTGCATGATCGCGTGCAGCGCGCTGCGTCTGGCGTAGACCCGCGTCCCCAGGCTCTCGTCGACGAGGGCCTCGACAGGCAGCGACAAGTGCGGCCGCCGTCCTTCGAGCACCTCGACTTCGACATGGTCGCCGACTTTCACGCGCAGAACTTCCGCGAGCTTCTCCGAGAGCAGCAGACCGTGGGCTGGCGGATCGACGACGCCGTCGGTCATCCCCACCACGCGATGCAGGCGCGAGTCCGGATCGAGGCTGGTGATCGACGTCTGTCGCGAGCGATGTCCAGCTCGAAGGCGCACCGGAACCGCGCGAAAACCCTCGGCGTGGATGATCCCGGGCAGACGCTGCAGCTCGTGGATCGCGCGCGGCGAGACGGGGCTCTCGAAACTGACCATCGCGTCGTGCGCGAGCGAGAGCGTGAAATGGCGTTCCACCATTCTGTCCATCGAATCGAAGGAAAACGTGCCGCCGATCAGAAGCGCGGCCCCCGACGCGATGCCGAGCACCGATACCAAGGCGCGGCCTGGGTTCCGCTCGAGGTTGCGCAGCACGATGCGCGCCGGCTGCGAAACGAGCGTCGCGAAGCCGACGCGCTCGATCGCGGCCGGCCGGTAGCGTGCCGGCGGCTCGGGGCGCATCGCCTCGGCAGGCGGCAGCTTCACGGCGCGCCAAACGGCCGCGAGACTGCCGAGCGTGGCGGCGAGAGCGCCAACGCTGAGCGCTTCGGCGACGAGCCCCAGCGGCAAGCGGTAGACGAGTTCAGGAAAGTGGAAGAACTGCGCATAGAGCTGCGCCATGCTCGACCCGAGCCAGGTTCCGAGCGCGGTACCGACAAGCGCGCCGAAGCTCGCGACGATCAGACCGAAGCAGACGTAGTGCAGCGCGAGCGAGCGATTGTCGTAGCCGAGCGCCTTGAGTGCGGCGATCTGCTCGCGCTGCACCGAGACGAGCCGCGTGAGGACGACGTTGAGCAGGAAGCCCGCGACGGCGAGGAAGATCATCGGCACGGTCTTGCCGAACTTGCGCAGGCCGTTCAGCTCGTTCTCCAGGTACCAGTGCGAGGTCTGCAGCGCGCGCGGGATGGCTCCG
>CAZPJJ010000631.1:0-1871 GCA_964586535.1 uncultured Acidobacteriota bacterium
AACTCGTGGCAGGTGGCGTCGGGTAGCTTCTCCTTCACGAGGTGCGCGAACTTCAGCGAGTACATGCAGCAGACGCGCGAGCAGTACGGGTTGTAGTGCGCGTCCCGCGAACCGACGCAGTGCACGATGGCCACGTCCTTCGGCGACGGCCCCTCGCGATCGAAGACCCACTCGTCGCGCTTCTTCTTCCTGTCGAAGTGCTTCGTCTTGAGGACGATCCGCCCGCCGGTCGGCCCGGAAGCGTTGGTCAGCCTCTCGAATTCCAGAGCAGTGAGGACGTTCGGCAGCCGGCCGTAACCGTATCGCTCGATCCTGCGCGCGTCGAAGACGTCGTAGCCGGTGGCCACGATGACGTTGCCGACGTCGATCTCGACGATTTCGTCTTCAGCGTCGAGGTGGATCCCGTCCTTCGGGCACTTCTTGAGGCACGCACCGCACTTCTTACCGTCAGTCTGGACGTAGAGGCAGGCCTCCTCGTCGACGACATAGGAGTTCGGCACGGCCTGCGGAAACGCGATGAAGATCGCCTTGCGGTACGACACACCATTGTCGAATTCGCTCGGCACGGACACCGGGCAGATCTCCATGCACGCGTTGCACGCGATGCAGGCGCCGATGTCGACGCGGCGCGCCTTCTTGCGGATCCTCGCCCGATAGGCACCCGGAGACCCTGTGAGCCCCTCCACCTCGGCGTAGGTCAACAGCTCGATCATGTCGTGCTGATCGACCGCGACCATCTTCGGCGTCAGGATGCAAGCCGCGCAGTCGAGCGTCGGGAAAGTTTTGTCGAACATCGCCATGTGCCCACCGATAGTCGGCTCTCGTTCGACGAGCACCACCGGCTGTCCCGCGTCGGCGATCTCGAGCGCCGCCTGGATGCCGGCAACACCCCCTCCGATGACGAGCGTCGTCGGCTCGACGCGGACGGGCTCGACATCGAGGGCCATCGAGAAAGGCACGTCGTAGATCGCGCAGGCGAGTGTCGCCTTGATCGCCTCGGCCGGGTCGCGCAGCTGTGCCGCGGGACCGCGGTACGTCGCGAGCCGAACGGCCGTCGGATCGCGCCCGGAGAGGGCCATCGCGCGCGTGAGCGCTGGCTTGAGCCTCCCCGGAAACTCCGCGCAGACGACGATTCTCGCGAACTCCGCGTCGCGGAGCTCTGCGACGATGGTCATGGGATCAAGCTTGACGTGGGGTTCGATGGAGACGACGCGCTCGACGGAAGGGAGCGACTCTGCGTAGCTGACGATCGCCGCTACGTCGAGATCTCGTGAGCGCTCCGTCTCCGGCGGACAGAAGAAGACGGCGGTGGAGGGCGTGTCGACCATGATGGGAACACCTCCCCTGCTCTTTGGGATCGTTCGAGCTGCTAGGGCAGTCCTCCTCGGCATCTGCAAAGGTGCAGACTCCGACGATCTCTGGCCTCACGGGCAATCGTGTGATGACGACTCTCGCGGAAGCCTAGAGGGATATCTTCTCCGTTACCCAGACAATCGATCGGTTAGTGGCGCCGCGGCATCACGGCTCGTCTTCGCGTAGCACGTGCTCGACGCATGGGCGGTTTGATCCGTGAGGACTCGCGAGCAGATTGCTGGGGCACTAGGAGTCTGCACGGTAGGACCGCAAGCGCGTTACTGATGCCCTCCTGGGGGTCTCGGGCGAGGCATGAAACGGTCGCCGGGTTGGCAGCTCGGCCGCGCCGGCTGATTCCACGTCAGTAGCTGGCGTGTCCCGAGAGGTAGGAAACGGGGCTTCGCCTCCCGAATCTCCTCTCCGGCATCCTGTCCACGCCATCATGCCGCTCATCCGCCTCAGATTGGCCGCAAGGCAATTGTATTGCCATACGGCCCGCGCCTTCTTCAAGCCCAGCA
>CAZPJJ010000632.1:0-1863 GCA_964586535.1 uncultured Acidobacteriota bacterium
AGCTCGACGCCGGCAAGAAGCTCTTCGTGTTGGATCTCGCGGCCGTGCGCTACCTGGACAGCGCCGGGCTCGGTGAGCTGGTCGCGACGCTCAAGCGCGTCAAGGATTCCGGCGGCGAACTGCGCATCTGCAGCGTGAACCAGCGCGTCGACGACGCCTTCCACGTGACGCAGCTCGTCCGCGTGCTCGACATCTACCGCGGCCGCGACGAGGCGATCGGCAGCTTCGTCCTCTGATCGCCGTCTCGGGATCGGGAGGCGCTCCGGTCGACTTCGTGGTTCGGTGCGCCGGCTCGTGCGATCGTCCCACCCCGCTCGAGAAGGTCACGCCCATGAACCGCGCGCTTTTTCTTCCCGCGCTCGCCGTCGTCCTCCTGGCCGGAGCCCTCGCTCCTGGCGATGACGCGCGCGCGGCAGCGGAGCGCGTCGCTCTCGCCGCTCCGGCACCCAGCCTCTACGAGCGCATCGATCCCGGCTTCGCGATGTCCGGCGCGCTCGTGCGCATCGGTCTTCAGGCCGGCGAAGGCGAGGTGCTCGTCGGCGCGCGCGGCGGCGAGTTCGTCGTACTCGACGGCCGCAGCGGCAAGCCGCTCTTCGCGGATCGCGCGCCGGGCGAGGTGCGAGTGGTGCCGATGGGCGGGGCGCCCGCGCGAGCGGAGCGCGTGCATCGCATCCAGGTCGCCTCGCTCGCCAGCGAGAAGCGCGCCCGCGACCTCGCGAGCCGCCTCGAAACCGAGCATCGCGCCGAGGCCTCGGTCGCCTGGGAGCCCAGCCGCGCCGTGTGGCGCGTGCGACTCGGCGCCGCCGCCGAACCGCAGGCGCTCGCCGCGCTGCTCCAGGCCGTGCGCGAGGCGGGGAATCCCGAGGCGTGGATCGCCTCGGAGCCGCGTCACCGCGACGAGGGCGGCACGCTCGCGCTCGTCGACGCGCGCTACACGCGGGCCGACGCCGGCGCCGACCGCGTCGTCTTCGTTCCGCGCGGCGCGGCGCGCATCACGGTGAGCGGCAAGCCTTACCGCGGTCTCGTCGAGGTGCTCCGCACGGCCTACGGCGGGGTGCAGGCCGTCAACGAGCTTCCGCTCGAGGGATACCTGCGCGGCGTCGTCCCCGAAGAACTCGGGCCGGCGGCGTGGCCCGAAATCGAAGCCCTCAAGGCGCAGGCGATCGCCGCGCGCACCTACATCCTCGGCAACCTCGGGCAGTACGCCGAGGACGGCTACGACATCTGTGACACGCCGCGCTGCCAGGTCTACGGCGGCTTCGGCAGCGAGCATCCGCTCTCCGATCGGGCCATCGCCGAAACCGCCGGCGAGATCCTCGTCTGGGACGGCAAGCCGATCAACGCGCTCTACACGTCGACATGCGGCGGCCACACCGAGGATTTGCGCGTGGTCTTCCCCGAGATGACGGGCGACTACCTGCGCGGCGTGCCCTGCGTCGCCGCCGAGGAATCGATCGCCGCGCGCCGCGTGGGTATCGTCGGTCGCGAGGTCGTCGAGCGCGAAGCCGAGCCCGCGCAGGGCGACGAGGCGCTCTGGCGCGCGCGGCTCGTGGCAGCGGGGCTGGCGCCTCGCGCCCTCTTCGATCCCGCGTGGCGCGCCGCACCGCTCACGGCCGCCGAAGCCGACGCCGCGGCGCGCGGGCTCGCGCGGCTCGCGGGTCTGCCCGATCCCGGCGCCGCACCCGATCCGCCCGCGCGGCTTGCGCTCTGGCGCTGGGCGTGGGGGGCGCGCGCGGGAGCGGGGGCCGGCCTCGTGCGCCCCGGCGACGAGTCGCTGCTCGTCGCCGCTGACGACCTGGGCGAGATCCCCGCAGCCGATCGCGGCCTGCTCGCGGCGCTCGCCGCCCGCGGACTCGTCACACC
>CAZPJJ010000633.1:0-1845 GCA_964586535.1 uncultured Acidobacteriota bacterium
TCGAGAGCGCGAGGGCTCAGATGCCGTTGATCAACCCCACGTAAAGGGCCTTGATCACGTGCAGGCGGTTTTCGGCCTGCGGGAAGATGCGCGAGCGCGCGTGGTCGGCGACCTCGTCGGTGACCTCGTCGCCGCGATGCGCGGGCAGGCAGTGCAGGAAGATCGCGTCCTTCGACGCCATGCCGAAGAGCTCGGCGTTGACCTGGTAGCGCATGAAGAGCTTCTTGCGCGCGTCGGCTTCTTTCTCTTGGCCCATCGACGCCCAGACGTCGGTGTACACGGCGTCGGCGCCGCGGACCGCGTCGCGATCGTCGGTGTAAGCGAGCTTCGCGCCGGTGTCGGCGGCGATCTCGCGGGCACGGTCGAAGACGCGCACGTTCGGCTCGAAGCCGCGTGGGCAGACGACCGTCACGTGCATGCCGGCATGCGCGCCCGCCACGAGCAGCGAGTGCGCGACGTTATTGCCGTCGCCGACGTAGACGAGCTTGCGCCCGCGCAGGTCGCCGAATTCTTCTTTGACGGTGAGCAGGTCGGTGAGCGCCTGGCAGGGATGGAAGGCGTCGGTGAGCAGGTTGATCACCGGAATCTTCGCGTAGTGCGCCATCTCCTCGACGAGCTGCTGCGAGAAGGTGCGCATGCCGATCACGTCGCACCAGCGCTCGAGGTTGTGCGCGACGTCGGCGACGGTTTCGCGGACGCCGATCTTGCCCATCTCGGGCGTCTGCGTCACCGCGCCGCCGCCGAGCTGGATCATGCCGGCTTCGCCTGTGACGCGCGTTCGCAGCGACGGCTTCTCGAAATAGAGGAAAGCCGTGCGCCCGGCGAGCGCGGTCGAGTACTTCTTCGGGTTCTTCTTGATCTCGAGCGCGAAGTCGAGCATGGCCGCCATGTCGGCGTGGCTCCACTCCCACAGGGCGACGAGGTCGCGACCTTTCATCGGGCCTCCTTGCGATCCTTGCAGGCCGGGCTCTCCGGCGGATCGAGGCGTTACGTGCCCGGCGCGCGGCGCCGCTTCGATCGTGAAGCGGCGCGCGCCGGAGCGGTTGTCAGCGTCGCGCGCGTTCGATGACCGGCGCGAGCAATTCGGTGAGGTTGGGCCTGCCGCGCTCGGCGAGTTCGTAGGTCACGCGCACCGCGGGCTTGGGGAACTTGACCATGCGGCGCAGGTCGATCGGCGTGCCGATGACGAAAGCGTCGACCGAGTCGGCCGCGGCGCGGATCGTCGCCTCGAGATCCGCGACTTGCTGCGCGGAGTAGCCCATCGCCGGGAGCACGGCGCCCGTGCCCGGGTACTTCTCGTACGTCGCGAGAATCGAGCCCACCGCCCACGGGCGCGGATCGACGATCTCGCTCGCGTTGGCGGCACGGGCCGCGACGACGCCCGCGCCGAAGCGCATGCCGCCGTGCGTGAGCGTCGGGCCGTCTTCGATGACGATCACGCGCTTGCCCGCGAGCGCCGCGGGGTCTTCGACGGTCACGGGCGACTCGCCGAGCACGATGGTCGCGTCGGGGTTGAGGCGCTTGATGTTGCGCCGCACTTGCTCGACCGCGCCCGCGTCAGCGGTGTCGACCTTGTTGATGATCACGACATCGGCCGTGCGCGCGTTGGCTTCGCCGGGGTGGTAGGTCTCTTCGTGGCCGGGGCGATGCGGATCGGCGACGACGATTTCGAGATCGGCGCGGTAGAAGGGCAGATCGTTGTTGCCGCCGTCCCAGAGGATGACGTCGGCCTCGCGCTCGGCTTCGCGCAGGATCGCCTCGTAGTCGACGCCCGCGAAGATGATCGTCCCGCTCGTGATGTGCGGCTCGTACTCCTCGCGCTCTTCGATCGTGCAATCGTGGCGG
>CAZPJJ010000634.1:0-1843 GCA_964586535.1 uncultured Acidobacteriota bacterium
GAAAGCCCGCGGCGGAGGTCGCCTTCGTTCTCGCAAGAGGCAGCCCGGGCCGCCGCCGCGATGCGTGCGGCGAGCAGCGGGTGGAATCCTCGCGCTTCTAGTTCGACGGCCAGAAGGCTCGGTGCGTGGACGATCTCCGTCGCCCCGGAACGCGCGCGCGACCGCTCCGCCGCCGCCACGATCTCGACCCCCTCGTCGTCATGCCGCACCTCGAGCACGCACGCGTCGGGACCGAGGCGCTCTCGCACCATGGCGAGCGCCTCCGAGGCGCTGGCACCGCGGATGGTCTCGAGGAGCACGTCAGCGCTCTTCGGCGCCGGCGCCCGGCTCGCCGAGTTCCGAGAGCCGCAGCGCCAACTTGCCGCCGATTTCAACGATCTCACCGGAAGCGATGGCGACGCCGCCCGCCAGAAGGCGCGCCGGCTCGCCCACGATGGTCGCCAGCGGAACCAAGTCACCCGGCGCAAGGTCGCGCAGCCGGCCGACCGTCGTGTGTCCCTTTGCGAGGCGAGCAGAGAGCCGTAGCGGCAACTCACGAAACGCGGGCGCCTCGAGAGCAGCGCTCAACGCGATGAAGGTGGCTCGATCGGTCAACCGAGGATCCTCCGGAGAAACGAGCGACGAACGAAAAAGCAAGCCGCGTGCCGCGCACGAGAGTCCTCGTAAACCTTTTCAGGACAATGCTTTGCCACCTTGTCCGATCCGGCTGCCGACGGGGATCCGGCGTTCCCGAGGCTCACGGCGACGGCCTCTTGACGGCCAGCGCCGCACCAGGAGCGATAGGGGACGCCTCCGCCTGGCGAAACCGGGCGAGCGCGACCGGGTCGGGCCGGCCGGAGGGCGAGCGGGGATGCCGGCATTCGCGGCATCACGCGGGGGGCGAAGAGAAGCATCTCGCAGTCGAACGTAGGTTCCCGCCCGTGTCCGAAGCCCGCCTCTTCTACCGCTTGCGCTCAACCCGCGTGGCTATCGGCCGACAAGCTGACCGTCGGGAACATCGCAGTCCGCGCGAGAACTCCGACGACGAGGATCCGGTGTCGATCGCCACCACGACTCCGCTCGCACGACTGATCGACGAGAAACCCGCGGTCGTCCTCGGCGCGCTCGCCGAGAGCTACCGCGCCGTCGTCGGGGTCGATCTGAAGGTTCGCCCGCTCTCGAACGACGAGCACGCTCTCTCCGCCCGCTTCGGTGAAGCGCACGTCACTGTGTTCCCTCTTCTCGAGTCGCATGCGCGGGCCCCGCAGGCGCTCCTGGTCTTCGATCGCCGCGCGGCGCTCTTCGCGGGCGGCTCGTTCACGATGATGAGCCACGAGCAGATCCGCTCACTCGCGGAGCAGAACGTGCCCCTGCCCGCCGTCGTCGATGAGTCGCTGCCGGAAGTCGCCTCGCTTCTCGTGGACGCCGTCGCGAGCGCGCTGGCGACCGAGATGGGCGAGACCCGCACCTGGCAGATCACCGGTGGCGTTCACCTCGACGCCGAACCATGGCCCGCGCTTCTCGAGGAGTTCGCGCCGCCCGGCGCGCCCTGGCGTCTCGCCTCGGCTCGCCTCTCGTTCAGGGATGACGAGTGCGGAACCGTGCTCCTCGCGGCGATCGACCAGGATGGAGCCGGCTCGAAGCTCGTGAGCGCCGCCGACCGGGCCCGGGCCGATGCGCTCGCCTCGGCGTTGGAAGCGGTCGTCTTCGCTCCGACGACGAGGGAACCGAGCGGACAGGCGGTTCCCGCGGGACTGCTGGCGCTGATCGCCGCACCTCACGGGGATCTCGCGGCGCGTCAGCTTCGCCAGCGTCTTGCCCGCATGGGAGTCGGTGTGTCTCGCCACCGCCGCTGGGAAGAGGG
>CAZPJJ010000635.1:0-1841 GCA_964586535.1 uncultured Acidobacteriota bacterium
GGCGGGCACCTGCAACGCGCTCGGGTTGACCGGCCTCGGCGCCGCCCTGCGCTTCGTCGCTCGCGAGGGCGCCGGCGCGATGCACGCGCGCACCGTCGCCCGCGCCGACCGCCTCGCGATGCGCCTGCGGGAGATCCCGGGCGTGCGCCTCCACGGCTACCGCGACGACGCCCCGCGCCTCGCGACGCTCTCGTTCACCGTGGACGGCCGCGACGCGGGCGAGCTCGCGCACGCGCTCGATCGCGAGCATGGCTTCGCGCTGCGCCTCGGCCTGCACTGCGCTCCCGCCGCGCACCGCCGGCTCGGGACTTTCCCCCACGGCACGCTGCGCGCGAGCTTCGGCCCCACCACGAGCGACGACGACGCCGACCGCCTGGCCGACGCCGTCCGGTCGCTGAGGATCGATCGATGAATACCGCGCGTCGCGACCGCGACGTTCTCCTCGTCTACGAGACCGTGCAGCGCGTGATGAGCGCCGAGAGCATCGGCCGCGAGGCCGGGCTCGACGTGGACGTCGTGCCCGCACCGCGCGCTGTCTCGTCCGAGTGCGGGATGGTGCTCGTCGTGCCCGCAGCCGATGGCCCCGCCCTCGAGGACGCGCTGCGCGCCGCCGCCCACCTGCCGCATGCCGTCTATCGCCGCCGCGGCGAGTTGTGGATGCCGGGGGCGCTAAGGGCGCGCGAGACCGTTCCCGTGGACGCGCTCACGCAGAAGAGCGCCTACGGCGGCTGCGGGGCGAAGCTCTCCAAGGGGCTCCTGCACTCGATCCTCTGCGGCCTGCCGCGCGCCGAGCACCCGGATCTCATCGTCGGCATCGAGACCGCCGACGACGCGGGCGTCATGCGCGTCTCGCCCGAGATCGGGATCATCCACACCGTCGACTTCTTTCCGCCGATCGTCGACGACCCCTTCACCTTCGGACGCATCGCCGCCGCCAACGCCCTCTCGGACGTCTACGCCATGGGCGGAACGCCGCTCGCGGGGATGAATCTCGTTTCGTTCCCGCTGACGTCGTACGAGCGCGACGTGCTCAAGGAGATCCTGCGCGGCGGTCTCGACGCGCTCGAGGAATCCGGCGCGGCGCTCGCCGGCGGCCACACCATCGAAGGACAAGAACTGCTCTACGGGCTCGCCGTCACGGGCGTCGTCCACCCCGATCGCGTGTGGCGCAACGACACCGCGCGCGCGGGCGACGCGCTCGTGCTCACCAAGCGTCTCGGCACCGGCGTCATCACCACGGCCGCGAAGGCCGAACTCGCCGCGCCGGATCATCTCTCGCGCGCGATCCGCACGATGGCGACGCTCAACAAGCGCGCCGCCGACGCCGTGCGCCGTACGACGCCGCACGCCGTCACGGACGTCACGGGCTTCGGACTCGCCGGCCACGCTGCCGAGATGGCCTCGGGCGCCGGGCTCACCGTCGTCATCGACGTCGCGTCGCTGCCCCTGCTCGACGGCGCCTACGACGCCGCGGCGTCGGGCCTCGTCCCAGCGGGAACGGGCAAGAACCGTGCCTCGGTCGCCGACGTCCTCGACGTCCCCGGCAATCTCGATCCCGTCCTCGTCGACCTCGTCTGCGACCCGCAGACCTCCGGCGGCTTGCTCATCGCCTGCGATCCGGCCGCGGCACGCGATCTGATCGCGGAGCTCCCGAGCAGCGCGTGGCTGATCGGGCGATGCGAGGCGGGGGATGCGGGGCGGGTGCGCTTGCAGCACTGACCAGCCGAAAAAGAAGCGGGCCGCCCGAGAGCGGCCCGCTTCATCGCTGCCTTTCCGTTGGCCCGGACTATTCGTGAAACCTGAGCTGAAAATGCCGCAGATGCCTGCCGGATGGGCCGCAC
>CAZPJJ010000636.1:0-1812 GCA_964586535.1 uncultured Acidobacteriota bacterium
GGCGGGCTCGGCCATCTCGCGCTGAAGTTCCTGCGCGCGTGGGGCTGCGAGGTGACGGCGTTCACCTCGTCGGCGAGCAAGCAGACCGAGGCGCTCGAGATGGGCGCGCACCGAACGGTCGACTCGCGGGATGAAGCTGCGCTGGCGGCCGAGGCGGGCCGCTTCGACCTGATCCTCTCGACCGTCAACGTCAAACTCGACTGGAACGCCTACGTCGCCGCGCTCAAGCCGCGCGGGCATCTGCACATCGTCGGCGCGACGCTCGAGCCGCTCGATCTCGGCGCCTTCCCGTTGATCGTCGGCCAGCGCGCGGTGTCGGGATCGCCCGTGGGAAGCCCTGCGGTGATCAACGACATGCTCGAGTTCGCGGCGCGCCACGGCATCGCGCCGATCGTCGAGACCTTCCCGATGGCGAAGGTCAACGAGGCCTTCGACCACCTGCGCAGCGGCAAGGCGCGCTACCGGATCGTGCTGGAACGCTGAGAGGGGGGGGGCGCCGCGCGTCGACGAGAAGCGCGGATGACGGGTGCCCGCCGCCGCCCGCGGCGGCGGTCCGATCGCGATGAATCGCGACCCCACGCAATCCCGATTCGCGGGTGCCCGTCGATGCACGCTCCAAGGTCGCTCGGCCACCGACGAGGCCTTCGACCACCTGCGCAGCGGCAAGGCGCGCTATCGGATGGTGCTGGAACGCTGAGAAGTGGGGCGCCGAGCCCCCTCTCTCCCGTCTTGTCCTGCGACAACGAAATGGCGCCGCGAGGCTCCTAAGCTCCGCCCTCGACGACCGGCACCGCACGGTGAGAGCCGGTCGCAGGGAGAGCTCATGGCGCCGGTCGACGATCTCTATCCGCACGCCCCCCAGGACCCCGTGGCCGTGCTCATGAACGAGCACCGCCTGATCGAGCGGGTCCTCGGTTCCCTCGTAACCTTCGGGGCCGTCTGCGATCCCGCGCAGCCGGACGCGCGGCAGCGCCTCGGTGAGTATGTCCTCTTCTTCCGCGACTTCGCCGACCGTCACCACCACGGCAAGGAGGAGGACCAGCTCTTCGAGGCGATGGGCTCGAGCGGTTTCCCCACCGCCGAGGGGCCGATCGCCGTGATGCTCCACGAGCACGAGCTGGGCCGCGCGCACACGCAGGCGCTGGCGGCCGTCGCGGCGGGTCAGGGTCCGCTCTCGGAGGCCGAGCAGCACGCCCTGGCCGAGCACTCCTCGGGCTACGGCAACCTGCTGCGCGCGCACATCGGCAAGGAGGACGGGATCCTCCTCCCGGCCTCGACGCGCGTACTCCCCGGTCACGCGATATCGGCGCTGCGCGCCAGCTTCCAGGCGTTCCAGGTGAATGCCGACGCGGAGGGCGCGATCGCGCGCCTGGTCGCGCTGGGGGAATCCCTCGTGCGCGCCTACCCGCCCCCAGAAGGTTTCACCGATCGCAGCGGCGGCCACGCCGGCTGCGGTCTTTGATCGATCGCGCGCGCGCGGGCGCTGCGCCAGGAGAGGGGATTCGATGTCGACAGAACGACTCAAATGGATCGCGCTCGCCTGCTTCGTGATCGCGATGGGCGGGTTGCTCCTCGGCGGCTTCCAGACACGGGACCGACTGGCCCCGTATCCGGGATCGGTCGTCGACGAGAACGGCACGCGCCTCTTCGGGCGCGACGAGATCATCAAGGGCCAGGGCGTCTATCAGCGCTACGGCCTCATGGACCACGGCAGCGTCTGGGGCCACGGCTCGCAGCGCGGCATGGAGTTCTCGACGGTGACGCTCCATCGCTGGGGCGTCGCCGTGCGCGATGCTCTCGCCGTGCGGGAGT
>CAZPJJ010000637.1:0-1810 GCA_964586535.1 uncultured Acidobacteriota bacterium
GCAGCAACGGCAACGGGAGCGCCGATCCCGGCGAAACGATCACGCTGCCGGTCACGCTGCGCAATCGCGGCGACGAGGGCGCCACAGGCATCGACGCGGGTCTTCGCGTCGATCGCGCGGACTGGGCTCGCGTCGTCGTTCGCAACGCCGCGTGGACGGACCTCGAGACGAACGCCTCGGCAGAGAGCCTCGTGCCCCAGCACGAACTCGTGATCTTCCCCGAAGCCCCGTGTGGGGAGCGGCTGACGCTCTTTCTCTCTCCCGCCAGCGACCAGGGCGCGCAGGATCCCACCTCGTTCACGATCGACATCGGGCGCTCCGACCGCGATTATCCGCAGAACCAGAGCCTCGACATCCCGGCGTTCGCGCTCGGCTTCGTCGAGTCATTGCGCGACGTGAGCGACGACATGACGGTGCGCGCGATCGAGGCGTCGGTCGAGATCGAGCACCAGAACATCGGCGAGTTACGCGTCGTCTTGCTCTCTCCCGAGGGCACGCAGGTCGTGCTCCACGACCGCACGCGCGCCGGCGAGAGCGGGCTCGACGTGCGCTATGGCGCCGATCGCGACGCGGACGGTCCTGGCTCGCTCGACGATTTCGTGGGCGAGAACGCCCAGGGAACGTGGCGACTGATCATTTCGGACAACCAGAACACCGCCGTTCCCGCCGGCAGGCTCGTGCGCTGGGTCCTCCACGTGACGGCCGACCGCGCGCTCGAGTGTTCACCGATCACGTGTTCCAGCGCGCCGGCGTCGGCCGTCGATCCGGGGCTGATCGTGACGAAGTCAGGCGCGAACGACCTCGCGTTCTCGTGGCCTGCTCTCGTGGGGGCATCCGGCTATCACGTGCTCGAGGCCACGGGTGCGTCGTTCGCGGACCCGGAACTCCTCGCGCGCACGACCGGCGCCCCGGAGGCCACAGCCTTCGGCGCCGGCGGCGGGGAGCCCGGCTCGTTGACGTTCTTCCAGGTGCGCGCGGTCAACGAGTGCTCCTGGGAAGGGCCTTGACGGTCGCCCAAGAGACCTCCGGGTGAGGGCGCGGCGGCGTGCTATCCTCCGCGCCTCTCATGACGAGGGCCTGACGTGAGCGATCGAACCTCCCTCGCGCCGTCGCCGGTGACGGCTCCCCCCGCCTTTCTGCGCTGGGCGGCCCTCGTGGTCATCAGCCTCGCGATGTTCGGCAACTACTACGTCTACGACAGCATCGCGCCGATCGCCGACCTGCTGAAGTCGGGGCTCGGCTTCTCGGACGAGAACATCGGGACGCTCTATTCGGCCTACAGTTGGGCGGCCGTCCTCGTATTGCTCTTGGGCGGCATCGCGATCGACCGCTTCGGCACGGTCAAGTCGCTCATCGGCTTCGGCGTCATTTGCGGGATCGCCGGCGTGGTGAACGCGACGACGACCGACTTCACGGTGATGGTCATCGCGCGCATCCTGCTCGGTATCGGCTCCGAACCGCTCATCGTCGCGGTGACGACCGCGCTTGCGAAGTGGTTCAAAGGCAAGGAACTCAGCTTCGCGTTCGGCATCAATCTGACGATCGCCCGTCTCGGCTCCGTCGCCGCGGACAACTCGCCGACGTGGGCGAGCGGCGCCTACGCGAACGACAACTGGCAGAGCCCGCTCGTCGTCGCCGCCGTGATCGGGTTGCTCTGCGTGATCAGCCCGGTGATTTACGGCGTGATCGAAACGCGCGCCGCGCGGCGGCACGATCTCGGCAAGCGTGGCGAGGTCGACAAGCTCGTCTTCTCGGATCTCTTTCGATTCGGTATGTCGTTCTGGTTCGTCGTCGCGCTCTGCGTGACCTT
>CAZPJJ010000638.1:0-1809 GCA_964586535.1 uncultured Acidobacteriota bacterium
CTTCGCACGGCCGAGGCGGCGACCACGGTGGCACCGGTCCCGGGTGTCCTCGGGCCGCTGGTGCCGGTCCTCGACGAGACGACCGGCCTGCCCCTGTTGCGGCTTCCCGCCGGCTTCTCGTACCAGTCGTTCGGCTGGACGGGCGATGTGATGGATGACGGCACGTTCACGCCGGACCGCCACGACGGCATGGCGATCGTCGAGACACGCGGCCGCGGCGGCAACGAGCTGGTTCTCATCCGCAACCACGAGCGCGGCGCCAGTGATCCGACGAACCCGCTGCCCGTCATCGGTGGCGGCAAGGTGCCGGTTTACGATGGCGTGCAGATCCCCGGTGTGCTTGCCGGCCTCGGCGGCGGCACGACGGCGCTCGTCTATCGCGACGGCCACTTCGTGTGGTCGTCGGCGACGCTCGGTGGGACGCTCACCAACTGCGCCGGCGGCGCGACGACGTGGGGTACATGGCTGACTTGTGAAGAAGTGACGATCCGCGGGCGCGCGATCGGCGCGAAGGATCACGGCTACGTCTTCGAAGTGCCATCGCCTTTCCTGGCGATGCCGTCGGCGCGGCCGATCGTCGACATGGGATTGATGGACCATGAGGCCGTCGCGCTCGACCCGGTGACGGGCATCGTCTATCTCACCGAAGACAACGGACCGCTCTCGGGACTCTATCGCTTCCGTCCTCACGACTCCTCGGGTCGTCTTGGATCGCTGGAGGCAGGCGGCGCGCTCGAGATGCTCGCGATCGCCGGCCAGGACAACGCCGACCTGCGCAAGGTTTCCCAACTCGACACCTTCGAGGTGCGCTGGGTACCAATCGCGAATCCCGATGCGGATCCTGAGCGCCTCGAGGCACCGGCGCCGGGCTTTCCGCCGATCGGCGGTGCGGGCCGCTCGGGCCCGTACATGCAGGGCGAGGCCCTCGGCGCGGCGGCGTTCGCGCGGCTCGAGGGCGCTTGGTACCACGAGGGCGTGATCTACTTCACCGACACGAGCGCGGGTACGGTCGGCAAGGGCGTGGTGTGGGCGCTGCGGCCCTCGAGGAATCAGAGCGATGCCGATCGACTCACCGCGATTCTCGTCTCGCCGGACGAGTCGGTGGCCGACAATCCCGACAACGTGACGGTCGCGCCCTGGGGCGGAATCGTTCTCTGCGAGGACGGCGGCGGGCGCCGTGGTCCTGGCGGGGAGATCGTGAACGGGACGCGCTTGATCGGCCTTGCGCCGGACGGCACGCCTTTCGTGCTCGCCGAGAACAACGCGATCATCGAGGCGCCGATCCCCGGCAAGCCTTTCGTTCCGCCGAACGACTATCGCCCGTCGGAGTTCGCGGGCGCGGCGTTCAGTCCGCGCGGGGACGTGCTTTTCGTGAACATTCAGACGCCGGGAATCACATTTGCCATTCGCGGGCCGTGGCGCGCGGCGGGATTCTGATCCGCGGGTACGCGGGTAGGACGCAGTTCGAAGAGGAAGGTCGCGAGGCGCCGCTCGGCGTTTCGCGGCCTTATCCTGTTGAGCGGGGAAAGTTGGGGATAGCGGTCGCGGGGGTAAAACGACGAGCGGCGAGCGCGTCGCGGGACGTCGAGCGAGTCGCGGATGAGCGAAAGGTCGCCGCCTGCGGCGGCGATCCGGTCGCCATAAATGGCGCCCCTACCGGAACCGGCCCCGACGAATGTCCAGCACGCTTGATATGCGAAAGCTGCGCGGCGCGCGCATCATCTTCGTGGGGATGTGTGGCCCACGCATCGTCCTCGTAGGGGCGCGATTCATCGCGCCCGGATCGCCGCCGCAGGCGGCGACAGTTCG
>CAZPJJ010000639.1:0-1796 GCA_964586535.1 uncultured Acidobacteriota bacterium
ATGCGGGCGGCTTGGCTCGCGTCCGGCGCGCTCGCTGTGCTCTTCACAGGCCTCTCCGACGCCGAACTCGCCGAGACACTCGCCGCGTTCATCGCGCGCCGGCGTCAGGATTCCGCCAGCCGCCTGCGTGCCGAAGCGCGGGCGCCCCGAGAACGCCTCTCCGACTTCGCCTCGCGGAGCGCGACGATGCAGCGCTTCATGAAGCTCGTCGAGCGCGTCGCGGGCGCCGATTCGTCGCTGCTCATCGAAGGCGAGACGGGCGTCGGCAAGGAGCGCCTCGCGCGCGCGATCCACGCGGCGAGCCGGCGGCGCAGCGGGCCTTTCCTCGCGGTGAATTGCGCGGCCATTCCAGAGGGCCTGCTCGAGAGCGAGCTCTTCGGACACGAGCAGGGCGCGTTCACGGGCGCTTCGCGATCGCGGCGCGGCTACTTCGAGCTGGCCCACGGCGGGACGCTCTTTCTCGACGAGATCGGCGAGGTGCCGCTGCATCTGCAGGCCAAACTCCTGCGCGTGCTCGAGGATCACGCCGTGCTGCGAGTCGGAGGCGAGCGCTCGATCAAGGTCGACGTACGCGTGATCACGGCGACCAATCGCGATCTCGCCGAGGAAGCACGCGCCCAGCGCTTCCGCTCCGATCTCTACTTTCGCCTGGCGGTAGTCACGCTCGCGATCCCGCCTTTGCGCGAGCGCCTCGAAGACATCCCCGATCTCGTGAGCCGGTTCCTGGGAGAGCTCTCGGCGCAGCTCGGGCGCTCCGTGCCCGGCATCTGCGACGAAGCGCTCGTGGCTCTTTCCCGCTACGCGTGGCCCGGCAACGTCCGCGAGCTGATCAACGTCCTCGAGCGAGCGCTGCTGCTCGCGCCGGGCGACACGATCACGATCGACGATCTGCCCCGGGCGATCTCCGACGTGTCGTCGCCGCCCCGGCCGGACGAGGACGCAGCCGGCCTGGTGGCCGCGGTGCCGTCATCGCTCTCCGACCGGCCCTTGCGCGAGGCGCGGCGCGTGATCGTCGATGCCTTCGAGCGGCGTTACCTCGAAGAACTGCTCCGCCGGACCGGTGGCCGGATCGGCGACGCCGCTCGCCAGGCCGGTATCAACGAGCGCTCGCTCTACGACCTGATGCAACGCCACGGCCTGCGGAAGGAGGACTTCCGCGAAACACGCCGCCGCTCGGGACTCTGAGGGGTTCGCGTCTTCGGAGACGGACGGCGGAAAAAATCGGAAGTCCGATTCCGATTCGGGTTTCGAATTCCGGACGGTCTTCGCGCGAAAACGGCGAAAAGCGCCCCGAAGTGTTCAACACATGAGAATTCTCATGGGTGGTTCCATGGAACGCTTCTTGCTGATAGTGTGTTGGCGCCTTGCAGGACGTCTGTGTGGCGACCCGACCGGGAAGGCCCACCGCGTCGTGGCCACGTCATGGAAACAAAGGGCCAGTCGAAAATACGAGACGTGAAAGGCGGATCCCCGCAGCACGGAGGATCCGGAGAAGAGACATGAGGCGTTCCCAGATCCTGTCCAACGCGACTTGGGCCGTGTTCGCTCTCTGCGCGCTCACCTTGGCGGGCTGCGCCGAGCCGCCTCAGGCCGAGATCGACGCGGTCAAGACGGCCCTCGAAGCGGCGCGTACGGCCGGTGCCGGCGAGTACGCCCCCGAAGCTCTTCAGCAGGCCCAGGCCGCCCAGGCCAAGCTGGATGCCGAACTCCAGGCGCAGCAGGAGAAGTTCGCGCTGATGCGGTCGTACGACACCGCCACGACCCTCGCCGCCGAAGCGAAGGCCGCCGCCGAGAAC
>CAZPJJ010000640.1:0-1780 GCA_964586535.1 uncultured Acidobacteriota bacterium
GGCATCGGGCCCAACCTCACCAGCCGCGCGCGCGGCGGTGACCACCGCCTGTACGTGATGCTCCGCGGGCTCGGCCACGGCGACAACGTCGTCGAGCTCGGCGACTTCAGGAAGCGGTTCGTCCGCATCGAGGAGGGAAAAGATGGCAACGCGACGTAAGACGGGACCGAAGACGGAGCCGAAGCGGCTCCGGGTGATCGAGTACGGGTTCGGGGTCGCAGACATCTGCGCAGCGGTGAAGCGGCGCGGGTTGACGATGTCGCTCACGCTCGACGGCACGCGGTGGACCTGCGTGATCGGCGGGTGCGCCGGGAAGCCGCGCACATCAGTCGAGACCGCGGCCGTGAGTGCGGCCCGCGCGTGGAACAAGAGCCCGCGCCTGCCGCCCGCGCCGACGACGGCGGAGGTCCTCATGGATCGCACGTTCGAGCTCCAGCGGAAGCTCGAAGCAGTCTCGGGTGAGATCGATGCGCTTGCCGAGGAGACGAAGAAGGTACAGCGTTCGCAATAGGTCGTGCCATGGCAACGGTCGCGCGTGAGTATGCGGTGCGGATCCCCGACGGGGGTGGGCGCGTCGAGATCCGGATGCCGCAGAGCGCGCAGGTGCTCCATGTCCGCGCGAACGATCGCGCGACGCTGCTGGTGTTCGTCGTCGTCGATCCGGACCGGCCCACCGTGACGCGCGCGTTCGAGTTGATCCCCGTCCGCGGGGTCATCGCCGACGGCCGTCTCGACGGCTGCTGCTACGTCGGCACGGTCGACGGGCCGTGGGTTCGGCCGGCGCCGTGGCTGCACGTGTTCCTCGTCCCTGAACCGCTGCTGGGAGTCGTACCATGAAGATTATCAGTGGAGGTCAGACCGGGGTCGATCGCGGCGCGCTCGAGGCGGCTCTCGACCTCGGCGTCGCGTGCGGCGGCTGGTGCCCCGCGGGGCGCCGAGCCGAGGACGGTCCGATCTCCGATCGGTTCCCGCTCCAAGAGACCGAGAGCGCAGGCTACCCCGCGCGCACAGAGCGGAACGTCGTCGAGTCCAGCGCGACCGTCCTGCTCTACATGACGCACTCGCCCGGCACGAAGCGCACCGCCAAGCTCTGCCGAGATCACCGGAAGCCGTATCTGCCGCTGAAGCTGCGGCGGGGTGGGCTCGACGAGCCAGGTGTCATCGAAGATGACGTCGCGATCGCGCTCACCGTGTCGTTCCTTCAGGCGCGCGCATCCCAGCTCGGCACGGCCCCGCTGGTGGTCAACTTCGCCGGCAACCGCGAGTCGAGGGCGCCGGGCATCCAGGCGCGCACCCGCCGCATCGTGACTGCGGTGCTCCGCCAGCTCGGCCACGGCAAGAGCGAAGCCCCTCCCGCTGCAGGCAACCGGCTGCCGCTGTCCGGGCTCGAAGAGGACGAGCTCGTCGAGGTCTACGCCGGGATGCGAGGTATCCACCCCCGCGCGGCCGCGGTCTACCTCGACGACGCGCCCGACCGCGCACGCCTGCTCGGGATGGCCGACCTCGCGGCTGCGGCGATGTACCTCTCCCGGGAGGCGCTGGTCGAGATCGTGCTCACCCAGTGGCGCAACCCCGACGGGAAGCGCGCCTACGACATCACGCGCGCCGAGGCCGCCGATTACGCCGCGCGGCTCGTCGCCTGGACCCCACCGAAGCGGTAAAGGAGAACTTGCGATGAACGATAGGAAGCATCCCTACGTGCCCGGCTTCGACCGAGCGCTCGGCACGCTGCTCGCGCGGCGCCAGCTCAGCCACGCCGACCTCGCGCGGCGGCTCAAGA
>CAZPJJ010000641.1:0-1752 GCA_964586535.1 uncultured Acidobacteriota bacterium
AGAGCGCGCGTGCCTTCGCGGCGGCACTGGGCGCGAAGGAAGGCGATCTCGCGCTCACCGTCGCGGGGCCGCTGGCGCTCGCGCGACGCGTGCTGGGCATGCTGCGCACCGAGATCGCGGCGGCGCACGGCCTGGTGCCGAAGGACCGCCACGAGTTCTGCTGGGTCGTGGACTTCCCGCTCTTCGAGTGGGACGCGGACGCGAAGCGCTTCATGGCCTGCCATCACCCCTTCACGTCGCCCGATCCGGCGCACCTCGATCTGCTCGAGAGCGACCCGGGCGCGATCATGGCGCGCGCCTACGACATCGTGCTCGACGGCGTCGAGATCGGCGGCGGCTCGATCCGAATCCATCGCACCGACGTGCAGGCGCGCGTCTTCCGCGCGCTCGGCATCGGCGACGACGAAGCGAAGTCGCGTTTCGGCTTCCTGCTCGACGCGCTGCGCTATGGCGCGCCGCCGCACGGCGGACTGGCGCTCGGCCTCGATCGCGTCGTCGCGCTCCTGCTCGGCTACGAGTCGATCCGCGACGTGATCGCCTTCCCGAAGACGACCTCGGCGTCGTGTCCTTTGACGGACGCGCCGTCGCCCGTCGACGAGGCGCAGCTTCGCGATCTGCATTTGCGCGTGATCTGACCGGCCGCGCGGCGCGAAGCGCGGCCCACGGCGGCTCGCGACGGACGTAGACTGGGCGCATGATGCGCAGTCCACTCACCGTCGCCCTCGTCGCCTTGGCCGCTCTCGCCGCTCCGGGCACTTCATCCATCGTTGTCCTCGCGGGCGAGCCCACCGCGCCAACTCCCGCATTCGAAACCGCGCCAGCGCCGCGCGAAACGACGCTCGCCAACGGCGCGCGCCTGCTCGTGCTTCCGCAGGGTGGATCGCCCGTCGTGCTCGTCGCGGCCGCGGTCGCGGCGGGCTCTTGGGACGAGCCGCCCGGGCGCGCAGGCCTCTCGCACTACCTCGAGCATCTGCTCTTCGACGGCTTTGACGAACTCGACGAGCGCGGCGTCACCCTGGCGTTCGAGCGCATCGGCGGTTACGTCAACGCCTTCACGCGCGAGCAGACGACGGTCTTCTTCGCGCTCGCCCCGCGCGAGCACGGGGCCGAGGCATCGCGCCTCCTCGCGGGGATGCTCGCGCGCTCGACGATCGCGCCCGCCGCGTTCGAGAAGGAGCGCGGCGTCATTCTCGCCGAACTCGCGCGCGACGCCGCGCAGCCCGATTTCGCGACCGACACCGCGCTCGCGGCGGCGCTCTGGGGCGGCGCCGCGCCGGGGATTCCGGTTGGCGGCGTTCCCGCGCAAGTCGAGGCGACGACACGCGACGAGGTGATCGACTATTGGCGCGCGCGGTACACAGGGCGCGGCATGACGCTCATCGTCGCTGGCGACGGCGGCACCGACGCACTCGCGACGCTCGCGGAGCCCTTCGCCGCATCGCAGGCAGGCGAGGCGGCGGCGCCGCGCGTCGATCCGCTCGTGTGGCCGGGCTGGGGGCGCGTCGCCGTCGTGCCCGTCGAGACCGGGCGCCCCGAGCGCATCGAGTTGGTCATCGCCGTGCCGGACGAACTCGCGTCGCGCGGCACCGAGGTCGAAGTGATCGCGCGCTGGCTCGACGGCGCGGGAGGGCCGCTCGAAGGGCTCCGCGCGCGCGAGGGCGTGCGGCGCGCGAACGTCAGCCGGCTGCCGCGGACGCCGCGCGATTTGCTCGCGGTGAGCTTCGAGGCGGCGCCCGGCACGGATGCGCGCGC
>CAZPJJ010000642.1:0-1752 GCA_964586535.1 uncultured Acidobacteriota bacterium
CAGGTAGTGCACTCGGTGCGTCTCACCGTCGAGGAACTCCACCATCGCGAGGATGAAGTCCTCCGGCTTGTTCAGGCTCGTGAGGATCCCGTTCTTTGTGACGGTCACCGTATCCGCCCCGGTCACGCGTCCCTTCACCTCGATGAAGCGAAGCCGCCCCTTGTCGGGGCCTGCGACGACGCGGCTCTCGATGTCGTAGCCGAGCTTCTCGAGCTCGCGATCCGTGGGCTCGAAGCCGAGGGCGCGCTCGACCTGCATCACGATGGCGCGGGCGCGGGCGGCGGAGGCCTGGGTATCCGCGGGGCTCGCGGGTGCGGCGAGCGTTCGCCCGGTCATCGCGGCGACGAGCCCGAGCGGCACGATCACGAGGCCGCCCAACACCACGGGCGGTAGCGCCGAGATCTGCGCCTCGCGGTCGAGTTCGGCGAGGCGGCGCTGGAGCCGGGCCTGCAGGTCGTCGGCGCGGCGGCGTGCCTCCTGGGAGTTGAGCCGGGCGCCGGCCTTGCCGGCCTGCTCCTGCAGCTTGAGCTGCTCGGCCCGGAGGTCCCAGTGATTGATCTCCTTGGTCAGGCGGTCCTTCACCGCGGCGCGGGTCTTGTCGATCCACGTGAGCCGCCGGCCGCGCACCTCGGCGATGTGCTCGGGGACGACACGAGCGATGGCGTGGCCCATCGCGTTCTGCTCGATGTTCTGGCCAGGGGCGCGCGCGAGCCAGGCGCACTCGGGGCGGGCTAGCAGGTCGGCCACAGCGGGCTCGTTGTCGGCGAGCGGGCGGTAGTCGAGGTAGGGGGCGTAGTGCAGATGGCGCGTGTGACCCTGGGCATCCATCTCGACGTAGAGCAGGCGCCGCGAGATGGTGCGGCGCTCGCCCGACGGCAGCAGGCTCGCGTCTTGGATGGCGTGCTCGAGGGTGAAGAGCACGCGCGGTGCTGTGCCGGGGTCGCGCTCGTCCACCAGCACCGTGCCGCGCTTCAGCAGATCGCGGTGGCGCTCGAGCGTCAGGTCGAGCGCGGCGTCGAGCAGCGGGTGGCCCGGACAGACGAAGGCCGCGAGCGGCTGGCCCTGCGGCGCGATCAGTTCCTTCTCGAATGCGATGCGCTCGTAGCGCGACAAGACGGGATCACCCGCGCCGATCTGGCGGTCGCGGTTGCGCACCGGCGCCGGAACGTTCGTGACTTCGTAGCGGCGCGGCTCGCGCTGGCGGACGGTGCCCCCGAGACGCTTGAAGGCTTCGAGGAAGAACGACTCGATGTAGTGCGGCTGCAGGCGGCGCGCCTCGGCGCGTTCCATCTCTTCTCGGATGCGCGCCACGCGGCTCGAGTCCATCGCGTCGTGGGCGAGCGCGCGGTCTTCGATCAGCCCTTCGAGGTACGGGCGGTCCACGCCATGCTCGATGGCGCGAGTCAGACGGGCACGGACCTCCGGCTGGTCGCCGTAGCGGATGGCCTCGATGAGCAGGTCGCGCAGCGGTCGACCGTCAAACTGGAGCTTGCCGAGCACGTCGAAGACCTGGCCGCCCAGCGCTTGGCGCGCTTCCTCGAGCTTCTCGAGTAGCCGCCGGTAGACGTCGCCCTCGCGGGTCTCCCCGGCCACCAGGTTCCAGAGATGGCAGACCTCGGTTTGGCCGATGCGATGAATGCGGCCGAAGCGCTGCTCGAGGCGGTTGGGGTTCCAGGGCAGGTCGTAGTTCACCATCAGGTGGGCGCGCTGCAGGTTGACGCCCTCTCCGGCCGCGTCGGTGGCCACCAGGAC
>CAZPJJ010000643.1:0-1739 GCA_964586535.1 uncultured Acidobacteriota bacterium
GGCCAGGCCCGCCGCGTCCGCAACGAGGTGGTTGTAGGCGCCGCGGTCGAGTGCCCCTGCAATGAAGCGCGCGTGCGTGCGCAGCGCCGCGAGCACGCGCGGGCGCAGCGCCGCCCAGGCCGCGTCGCCTCGCCCCGCGAGGACGGCGTCCGCATGGATCCACGAGATCGCGCGCAGCGCCGCTTCGAGGCCGTTGTCCCAGTGCACGCCGCGATGCAAGCGCGTCTCTTCGAGCCACCACGCGAGATCGCGCAGCGCTTGGTCGCGGTGCGTGGGCTCCTCGTCGACCGCGTCCCAGAGGTGCAGAAAGCGCGAGGACTCCCAGACCAGCTTCACGTCGCCGGGACGCCCCGCGTCACGCATCGGAATCGAGCGCGTCGCGCGGCGCCGCGGCCAAACGGCGCCGTCCTGAGGAGCGACGTGCCAGAGCACGCGCCCCTGGACGTCGCGGCGCGGCTCGATCCACGCGCCGAACGCGAAGAGCCGCCCCGCGGGAAGAGGCCAGTCGTGAGAAGGCGGAATGGGCTCGCCCGCGACAAAGCGCGGAGCGTCGATCGAGCGCGACTCCGCCGGGCGATCGATGCGCCGCGGCGCAACGGCGTTGCGAAGCGCGCCCAGCCGCGCACGCAGCCGCGATGAGAGACGCGCCGTCATGGTTCGCCGATGTGGGGGACGGCCTCGATGTGGCCGATCCATCCGCCGGGAGGACGCGCGGGCGGCACGGCGTTCGCGGGCGGGAGGGAGGCGACGCGAAGGGGCTCGGCGCCGTCCTCGTCGATGACGAAGTGCGTGAGATCGCCGCCGCCGATCGGCAACTCCCCGATCGCCGCGGCGCCCGCGATCTGCGGGACCAGCAGCGGATCGAGGCCCAGAAGCCGCGCGCCCACGGCGTCGACCGCGACTGGATCGAAGCCCGCGACGATCGCGCCCAACGCCCGCGGCGTCGCGAGATGCGGCCCGTCGCCTTCGCCCGCCACGATCGCGTCGACGATCGCCAGTTGGCGGCGCTGCGGTCTGTCGGTGATCGTCCCCGCGGGGGTTGCGTAGTGGAGCAGTTTGTTGAGGTCGAGGATCATCCGCCACACGACATCGTTGCCCCACCAGTCGCCTTTGCTCCTACCGCCCGGATCGCAGAGCGGCAGCACCTCCTCGCGAAGCTGCGCGAGCCTGTTGTAGATCTTGCCGCCCAAGGGCGAGCGCCGCGCGAGGATGCGGTCGCGGTACCAGCGGTCCGCGCGGCGCAGCATCTCCTGCATCGATGACGACGAGGCCGACGAGTACTCGCAGCCGCCCGCCAGGGCGTCGCCGATCGTGTAGTGCGGGAGCAGATTCTTGTCGCCGTTGACGCCGACGAGATTCTTCATCGCCGCGGTCAGCCCTGCCTTCTTGTGCGTCTTGAGCTTGGGGACCGAGACGATCAGATCCGCTTCGAGAAAAGTGCGGCTGACCACGTAGACATTTCGCGTTCGCGTGTGGTGCTCGTTGGTGTGGCGTCTGTCGTAGTCGGCGCCGTAGAAGGGCGCGCGCCCCACGATCGGCACGATCTCGCTGCGCGTTCCGAGATCGAGCGTCACGAAGCCGCGCGGGTCGCCCGGAAGGGCGATCCTGTCGACGATCGCCGCGCCGCCCCGGTACTCGGCGCGCTCCGTGCGGATGTCGATCACCTCGACGCGCTGCCCGAGGCTCTCGTAGAACGCCGTCATCTCGCCAAAGCCCAGCCGGCGCAGCGTCTCGTCGAG
>CAZPJJ010000644.1:0-1733 GCA_964586535.1 uncultured Acidobacteriota bacterium
GATCGTCTTCGTGTCGATCCCCGCCGTGACCGCGAACGCGTGACCGCAGTCGTCGGCGTCGAGAGCCGTGGTGTCGGTGATGCTCCCGCCGCTCGCGCGCGCCGCTCCCGTGAACGTGCTGTTCCCGGTGACTGCCAGCGTCGACTCCATCGACACAGCGCCGGATAGCGTCGCAGCGCCGGCCACGGACAGCGCCCCGTCGAGGTCCGTCGCACCGTCGACCTCGAGCGCGTCCTCGATGATCACGTCGCCGGCGCCGGTCGCGGTCGAGCCGGTCGGGCAGCTGCCGGGCTCGTCGCAGACCTGGATGAGGCCAGAGAGGCTGGTCGTGCCGGCGGCGGCGCAGACTCCGATCAGCAGGAAGGCGAGCAGGATGTGCTTGGACTTCATCGTCTCGATCTCCTGCGGGCTGAGATCGCCCGCGGTGTGCGCGGCGGCCCGAGTCGCCCCGAGCCGCCGCGCGAGGGTCAATTCACATCACCGCGGTCAGGTGACGTTGTGGCCGTAGATCCCGCGCCAGTCGCGGAGGCCGTGCGACGCCCGGAAGTACCCGCCGATCCGGCGCGTGCCCTTGAAGAGGTCGCCGTCGCCGAAGACCTCGAGGGGCACGCGCTGGTACCAGATCAGGTTCTGCTTGAGCAGCCGGGTGTCGAGCATGAACCAGTTGTTCGCGTCGCCCCCCGACACGCCGGTCGAGAGGAACGGCCACACGAACAGCTTGAACATGCCGTTGTAGAAGTTCGCCGCGTTGTTGGTCGTGTCCGGCCGACCCGTCGAGCGGACGATCTCCCACGCCGTCTCCTCGAGGTCGTGCGGGATGAGCAGAGCATCCGGCATGACCGAGAGCAGGTCGCCGCGGTAGTTCTTGCAGTTGCGCATCGCGGTGCGCGTGGACTTGATGGCCGCGAGCGACAGAGCCGAGGTGCCGGTGTTGCCCTGGCTGTTGCCGCTGTCGCTGTTCACGTGCGCGCTGTTGCAGATGCTCAGCGCGTCCTCGGCCTTGTACGTCGCGCCGGCGAAGGCGTCGTGGAACAGAGCCGCCGCGAGCAGCTCCATCTTGTAAGCCGCCTTGATGCCGATCTGGCGGCCGACCTCCACGGCGAAACCGTACTCCTCGTCGTCGAGCAGCTCGCGCTCGATCGGGACCTGCAGCGCGTACGCGACGTGCACGAAGTCCTTCTCGTACTGCTGCGCGAGGCTCGTCTCGGCGGCTGCGGCGCTTGGGCTCTTCTCCTCGAAGTCGCCGAGCCCGCCGAACGACGCCGACCGCTCGCGCCGGCGACCCGAGGGCCGCACGGAGTAGAGCATCGGCATCATGAACGCCTGCTCGAAGAAGCTCTCGAACGCGGCCGCCGAGACGACCTCGTCGAGCGCGTAGCTGAGGGTATTGCTGGTGATCATCGTCGTGGTCCTCCGTCACGCCATGAGGAAGGCGCCCGACGGGATGACCGGCAGACGCAGGTTCTTGAGGTGCTCGGCGATGGTCCGCGCGTCGGCGTAGACCGTGAAGTCGCCGTCGTCGGCGCCGTCGGCGGTGTCGACGTTGTCCTGGTCGCCCGCCTCGATGCGCCCGAAGAAGCCGATGCCCTTGTTGGTCTGCGCCTCGCCCGAGAGCACGATGTACTTCGAGCTCGCGGTGAGCGTCGCCGCGAAGGCCCGGTGCAGGATGACCGCCAGCGCGCCGTCGGCGTGACCGGCGTGGACGTAGTCGGCGACCACGTTCCACTCGCCGA
>CAZPJJ010000645.1:0-1727 GCA_964586535.1 uncultured Acidobacteriota bacterium
GCGTAGCCGTACATCCCAGGCGGTGCACCGCCGGAAACCGGGAGACGACTCGCGCCAGGCTCATGGCCGGCACGTGGTGCGCCTCGTCCACCACCACGGTGCCGAAGCGGGCCTCAGCCCCCGGATAGCGGCGTTTTGCGAACGATTGGATCATGCCAACCGTGAGGTGGGTGCCCCAGTCCTCCTCCCCCTCGCCCACGTACCCGAAGGCCCTGGTGGGCAGGTTGAAGAGGCTCCTGGTCCGTTCCAGAGCCTGCTGGGCCAGGGGCTTGGTGTGTACCAGCCACAGGGCGGGCTGACGCCAGGCCGCCACGAGGGCGAGCGCGGCGTTCGTCTTCCCTGACCCGGGCATGCCTACCAGCAGGCCCTCCCCGGCCCGCGGCGCGAAGGCCGTCTTGTCGAGAACGTAGGCCATCGCAAGCTCGTCGTGCAGAGGCCGCGCCAGATAGTGCGAGCGCGTCCCCTCCTCCGCGAGCAACGCACCCGCGAACGACTGCGCGAGCGACGCGGCCGGCCCAGCCGGCAGCAGCGCCTCGCCGATCGCCGAGACCTGCGGACCCGGCGCGAGGCCGATCACCGCCACGCCTGCCCCCCTCACCGCCTGCAGCGCATCCGGATCGCGGTCCGCGTTCCATCCCGGCCGCACCTCCGTCTCCATTGGGACCACGACCGCATCGATCGCGGCCGCAACGGCTGGGTCCTCGCGGAGGGCCGCGGCGAGACTTGTCAGCGGCCCCAGTGCGAGCACCAACACCTTGCCGTGCGCCGACTTGTACGCGGCCGGCTCGAACGCGCGCACTTCGAGCGCCGACGGGGCCGCCAGAGCCGAACCGAGCGCCCTCTCGACCATGGCGCGAAGGGGCGGCACCGCCGAAGCACCCGCGAGCACGCGGGGATCGCGGCCCCGATAGACCGCCACGTCGGTGCGATGGAAGCGGTCGGCGAGCCGCGCGGCCATCTCGGCAGCCCGTTCCGCGCCGAGTGCGCCACCCGTGGCGACGACGGCCTCGAGGTCCACGTGCGCCGCCTGGAGCGCCAGCGCGAGCGTCACCGCGTCGTCGAGCGCCATGTCCGTGTCGATGACGACGGGCGTGCGCGCAACGTGCTCGTCGTCGGCGAGCGCCGCCGTCGAGACGAGTCCAGCGACACCCGGCATTCCCAAGACGACGAGTCCGAGCAACGCGAGCAGACGACTGATGCGCATGAATCCTCCGACCGTCGCGAACGAGAAGCGTGCGAGAAACGAGCGAGGAGCGTGCGCCGGCGGGCAGAGGCGTCGTCTCCGTCCGGGGCTTCGACCCTGATCCGGGCCCAAGGATCCGCACGCCTGCTCTCCGCCGCAAGCAGGCACCCTGTGCCCCGCGCCCATCTATAGGCCTCGCTCAGCCCCCGTAATAGACGAAGCGTCCCAGGCCGATCGTGAAAAGCAAGCACCCGTAGAGCGCGTGCTCGATCTGGCAGACCAGCAGCGATCGCGTTCGGTGATAAGTCGTCGCGAAAAGCAACCCGCCGACCGCCGTCAGTCCCAGGGCCACGACGTTGTGAAAGGCGAGATGCGAGAGCGAGAAGAGCGCCGCCGAAGCGACGATCATCGGTATCCCTTCGCCGAAGAGAGGCCTGTAGCGATGGAAGACGAACGCGCGCCACACCAGCCCCTGCGGATACACGGAGACCTTGCCACGCGGACTGCACGTCGAATGACCTGTTGCGCGAACCCGCGCCCCTCC
>CAZPJJ010000646.1:0-1722 GCA_964586535.1 uncultured Acidobacteriota bacterium
CACCGCGCGGGCGACGACTGGATCCACACCGGGATCGTGACCGACGTGGACGACGACTCGATCACCACGATCGAGGGCAACTCGAACGCCAACGGCGACCGCGAGGGGTACGAGGTCTGCTCGCTGACCAGGGCGTGGGCGCGGCTCGACTTCGTGCGCGTGGGGTAGGGCATGCTACTCTCCTCCGCATGCTCGGCCTCGACGACCTCGTGCGCCCTGAAGTGCTCGTCCCCGGCCTCGTTTACGCCACCATGCGTGCGGTCCAGCGGTCGCGGGCGCTGAGCCATCACCCTCGCTACGTGCAGACGCAGGCCGTGTTGCCGATGGTGCTCGGCGGCGTCTTCATCTGGATCCCGGGACTCGCTGTCGAGCAGAGCGGACCGCTGCGCACGGCGATCGGCGTGCTGCTCGGGGCGTTCGCGGGACAGGTCGTGAAGGCGTGGCGTCAGGGCGTCTTGCGCCGTGACGAGCGACTACATCGGCCCGGGGGCATCGACATCGGGTGAGTCGTCGGCGCCGGACTGATCGCGCATCTGTCGTGCGATCTGAGCGGATGCAGCGCTGATCTCGCGCACGAGGTTCGGCGGCAGTGTCGCCGCGATCGTCTCGATTAACCCGAGGAGTAGCGCCAGCCGAGACCCGATGACCGGATAGGCGTCGTCATCCGGCATGTCGTCGGGCAGGTCGCCCAGCACCGCGTCAATGACGCGCTCCAACATGCCTTCCTCGGCGTGGATCGTCTCGCTCGTGATCATCACTCGCGCTCCGTTCGTCGATTCCGCTGCGGCGTGTCGATCCCGTTCGCGCGCATCATCTCGGCGAACGAGGCGTAGAGTTCCGGGTCTCCCGGCTGCGGCGCCGTGTCGGCCTCGGTCAGCGCGCCGCGCAGGACGAGCATGCGCACGCCGATCGCGTCGAACCCCATCACTCGCGACCACCCGATGCAAGGCATCTTGCCGCGCTCGGACTCGGGCGCCTTCGTCGCCTTGTGGCACAGCATCACGTTGAGCCCGTCGTCCTGGCAGTTGCGCCAGATGTCGCGGAAGTGGTCGGGGTGCCAATAGCCCGGCGGCGCATCCTTGCGCCACGGGCAGTCCGAACATGGACGAGTCACTTGCCGCGCTCGCGGATGCGCGCAGCGATCAGGTTCGCCGCAATCGCGCCATCGATCTTCATGCCTCCGCCCGCTGCCGCGACCGACTCGGCGATCTTAGCGCACGTTTCACGCTCGGCCGCGACCGCTCGCGTGATGGCCGCCTCGCACCGCGCCGCGCGCATCTCCGACTCCGGGAACGCTTCGACCGCCATGCGCGTGATCTCCGCGCTCGTGATCTGCGGCGCGCGCCTGATGTCGTCGGCGAGGTCGTGGGCGCGCACAAGCGCGGCACGCAGGATGTCCGTCACGAAGTCGATCACGCCGAGCACTCCCGGTTGTTCACCGAGCACGGACGCCGCCCGATGGATGCGGGCGGCGACGCTCCGCGCGCGACCGGTGAGGTCGGGGCCGCGATCGCGTGTCAGCGCATCCTCCGGGTACTTCGCGCGCAGCTCGGCGAACACCGCCTCGCGTTCGTGCTCCTTCATGCCTCGACCTTACCCCGTGCTACGCTGAGCCGTGCGCAACGTCGTTCTCGCGCTCGTGATCGGCCTCGTGCTCGGCGCCGCGGGCGCGTGGGCGTACGCGCGCCACGCGGCATCCGCGCTCGCGGAGCATGGCGCGCA
>CAZPJJ010000647.1:0-1705 GCA_964586535.1 uncultured Acidobacteriota bacterium
GGCGCATGCACGCGCGTTGGTCCTCGTGGGGGTGGGACTCAACATCGGACCTGATCCGCGAGTCTTCGACCGGGAACGAGCCGGGCCTGCCGGGAGCATCCCTCTCGGGCCCGATTCGACCGTCGGGGAACTCGTCGTACGCTTTCTCCTTGGTCTGGCTCGGATTTCTTCGGCATGCACGGGTCACCACGCTTGGCTCGGTGTTCTACAATCCGTGCGTGCGGTTTCGAATCTGGGCCGGGGGGAGGAAATCGTAGTCCGCCGCCACGACGGCACGATCGTGCGCGGACTGCCGGTGGGGATTCGCGACGACGGCGCGCTCGAACTCGTCGACGAGTCGGGTTTCCCCATCACGGTACGGTACGGCGAGGTCGTTCGAGGCGACTCGCCAGCGGGGTGAGAATTTGCTGCTCGCGGTCGACATCGGCAATACGCAGATCGTCGTTGGCGTCTTCGACGGAGCGCACCTGGCCGCGTCGTGGCGCCTCTCGTCGCGCAGGGAAGCGACTTCCGACGAGATCGTCGTCTTGCTGGGCGGGTTGATCGGCGACCAGAAGACCCGCGTTTCCGGCGCCGTCGTCGGATCGGTCGTGCCTCCGCTGACGTCCGCGATGCTCGGCGCACTACGTCATCTCGCGGGTGGACGCGTCGAGCCGCTCGACGTTGCGCCCGGAGTCCGGACAGGTCTCAAGATCCGCATGGACAACCCGCAGGAGGTCGGCGCGGATCGCATTCTCAACGCCGTGGCGGCCCACGAACGCCACACATGCCCGGCGGTCGTCGTCGACTTCGGCACGGCGACGACTCTGGACGTCGTGACCGCGGACGCCGAGTATCTGGGCGGAATCATCACGCCGGGCCCCGGTCTCGGCGCCGACGCGCTTTCCGTTCGGGCGGCGCGGCTTCCCAGAGTGGATCTCAGCGTCCCGCCGCGCGTCATCGGACGAAATTCGATCGATGCGATTCGCTCGGGATTACTCTATGGACACGCCGCGATGGTCGACGGGCTCGTGGCACGCATCGAAGCCGAAGTCGGGAGCCCGCTCGCCGTGATCGCGACCGGCGGATTGGCTCGGGTGATCGCTCCGCTCATGAAGCGCGTGGATACCATCGACGCCGACCTGACGTTGCACGGTCTCCGGATCGTGTACGACAGGAACCGCCGATGAAGCACGTCGTCTTCGTGTGCACGGCGAACATCTGCCGGTCTCCCAGTGCCGAATACTATATGAAGCACGTCCTCGAGAAGCTGGGCGCGACCGACAGGATTCTCGTGACGTCCTCCGGCGTGATGGGCCTTCGGGGACAGCCCGCGGATCCGATCGCCTCGAAGCTCCTCCGCAACCTGGGCATAGACATGAGCGGCCACGTTTCGCGCGGCATCGAACGCGCGGAGATGCAGAGCGCCGATCACATCGTCGTCATGGAGAAGCGCCATCGCGCGTGGTTCCGCGAGAACATGCCGGAGTTCCTGCCGAAGGTCAGCCTCGTGCGCGAGCACCTCGACGGCCCCCAAGACCTTCGCGATCCCATCGGCGAGCCCATCAAGGCCTATCATGCGTGTCTCGACCTGCTCTTTCAGGCGATCGAGAACCTCACGGTATCGTTGCGCTATCCAGCCTGAGCGAACGCGACATGGACACGCAAGACGACCAGCAGGGCGCCTACGTGCGCGCCATCGAGGAGCGCTTTCGGTCCTGGCGTG
>CAZPJJ010000648.1:0-1705 GCA_964586535.1 uncultured Acidobacteriota bacterium
CCGTACCGGGACGCGGAGCCATCCAGAGATCGGCCCGTCGCGCGCTCGGGCTTGCCGAGGGATCGACCACGAGAACTCTCGGCACCCCTTCGAGCGCCCGCGCTAGCCGGGCATCGCGCGGAGAGACCCCGCCCCAGGGATCGTCGCCCCAGAGCAGCACGAGATCCGCATCGAGCAAGGTCGCCGAGTCGGCGCGATCGGCGGGCGTGCAGAGCGTCTCGAGCACCTCGCCGACGAGGTGCTCGCGCGGAAGGCGATGGACGAGTGTCGCTTTGGGAGCCAGGCGCAAGACCTGCTCGGCGAGCACCCGGCCGAGCCGGGGGCGGCGCGCGGCGTCGATCCAAAGGATCGAGTCGCGGCCCGCGTGTGCGGCAGACAGCGCCGGTGCGAGTCGGTCGAGCACCTCGCCCTCGCCGCAGGCGTCGAAGCACTCGGCGCGGCGCGGACGTTTGCCGCCGCGTACCGCGAGCATCGAGCCCTGGAGTCGAGTCTCGTCCGCGATGGCGCGCAGGGCGCGAAGACAGCGAGGACACGGGGGATCGCCATCGGCGCCCGCGAGCCCGACGATGCCGCGCGCGCCGACCGCGAGCATCGGCCGGCAGTCGTCGCGGCACGCCAATGCCGGCGCCACCGGCACGAAACGGACGCGGCTCACGCGACGCCCTCGTTGGCGCGCGTCGCTCCCTCCGAGACGGCACGCGCACGGGCGTCGGCCACGGGAAGCAGGACGCGGACGCGTGTTCCTGAACCGAGCACCGCGTCGAGCGTGAGTTCGCCGCCGCACTCCTGGAGCAGCGTCCACGTCGCACTCAGACCGAGATCCGAAACGGCGGCATCCCCGCTGGCGAAGGGATCGACGAGGCGCAGGAACTCGTCTTCGGCAAGCGCCGGCCCGCGCAGGTGGATCGTGACGGCCACGGCCTCACCTCCGCGCACGGAGCGGGCCGTGACGCGCACGGTGTTCTCGGTGCGCATCGCGGCGATCGCGTGGAGGAAGACGCCGAGGAGCACTTGCTGAACCACGTGCGGCGCCACCGCCAGCGCGGGGAGATCCGCGGCGACGTCGATCTCGACGCCGACGCCCTGGGCGCGCAGCGGTTTGACCGCGAGCGCCAGGCTCTCGCGAACGACGCGCTCGGTGGCGTTCTCGTCGCGCGCTTCGTGGCCGGCGGAGCCCTCCACATCGAAGAGCTCGGCGACCATCCGCTGCATGCGCAGAGCGCCCTCGCGAATGCGGCGCCACGAGTCGAGAGCGCCGATGTCGTCGTCGGGGAGCGATCCCTCGAGCAGCGCGAGATGCATGAAGATCGCCTGCAGCGGATTGTTGAGACCGTGCGCGATGCCCGCGGCGAGCCTCCCGGCCGTCGAGAGCCGGTCGGCCGCGAGAAGCCGGCGCCGCAACGCGAACGACGACGCGGCGTCGCGCAGCACGACGAGCGCCCCAGCGAAGCGGCCGCGTTCGTCGTGGCGTGCCTCGACGCGGGCCGTGAGCGGCACCGGCTTGCCCTGCGCGCGACGCAGGAGGACGGCGAGGCCGTCGAGCGTGCGCAGCTCGCGCAGTGCCGGAAGCGCGGCGGCCAACTCACGACGGGTCTCGTCGGCCACGAGATCGACGACCGGGCGACCCACGACATCGTCGCTCGCCAACCCCGTGCGCCGCAGGAACGCGGGACTGACGTCGACGATCGCGCCCTCGCGATCGACC
>CAZPJJ010000649.1:0-1694 GCA_964586535.1 uncultured Acidobacteriota bacterium
GGCCGTCTCCGGCGCGCCGTGGACCACCCCCGCGATGATGTCCGTCATGACGGGCCACCTGCCGGGCGAGCACGGCGTCGAAGAACACGACCGCGCGCTCGCCTCGCAGATCGGCACGCTCGCCGAGCGCTTCCGCGCCGCGGGCTACCGCACCGCCGCGATGACGCCCGCCGTCACGCTGCGCGGCGAGTACGGATTCGCGCGCGGCTTCGAGGTCTACGACAACGAGAACTTCGGCCACAACCTGCTCTCGTCGCCGTCCTTGATCAGCAAGGCGCAGCAGCGCATCGAGAACTGGCGCGACGAGCCCTTTTTCATCTGGGTCCATCTCTGGGATCCGCACTACAACTACATCCCCGAGCCCGCGTACCAGGCGCGCTTCGAACGCGGCACGCAGCCCGCCAACGAAGACGTGCAGTGCCTGAAGTGGATCAAGAACCCGATGAGCCTCGACGAGGCCGAGTACCTGAAAGGCAAGTACCAGGCCGAGATCCGGTACACCGACGACTGGGTCGGACGGCTCTTGAAGACGCTCGAAGAGCAAGGCCTTCGCGACGACGTGCTCATCGCCCTCGTCGGCGACCACGGCGAGAGCTTCCTCGAGCACGAGTGGCTCGGGCACACGGCGCTCGTCCACGACACGAACGTCCGCGTACCGCTCGCGCTCCACTGGCGCGGCCGGCTCGCGCCCGCGCGCGTCACCGAGTACGTCTCGACGGCATCGCTCGGCCGCACGCTGCTGAGGCTCGTCGGCCTCGACGACGAGGGCTTCGGCGCGCGCCCGCCGCTGCCGATGCCGGTGCCGGGCCAAGCGGATGCCGTGTACGACGCCGACGCGCACGCGCCCGTGGCACGAACGATCCGCCGCAACTGCCTGACCTCCGTCCACCAGGGCGCGCTCAAGTACACGCTCGATTTCCGCGGCTGCAGCGAGCAGCTCTTCGACCTCGACGCCGATCCCGCCGAGCAGATCGACGTCGCCGCCTCGCGCCCGGAGGACCTGGCGCGCATGCGCGCGCTGCTCGCGGCTCGTTACGAGGGCTACCGCGGCCTCAATCTGCCGCGCGCCTCGATGCCGAAAGAGATCGTCGACGAGGCGCAGGCGCAGTTGCGCACGCTGGGCTACGTCGGCGGCGGCGGCGCCGACGCGGGCGGCGACACGAGCGCGGTCCAGTGCGCGCCGATGACTCCGCTCGGCCGCGACACCTTCGGCGACATCGTCGTCGACGAGCCCTGCCCCACCGCGGACGCACTCGCGTGTTTCGAGGCGCTGGGCACTACGCGCTGATCCGGTCGACGACGCGGTTCACCGCGACGACGGTCGCGACGAGCGCGAGCCCCGGCAGCGTCGCGACCCACCACGCGTCATAGAGCACCTCGCGCCCTTCGGCGAGGATCGTCCCCCATGACGCCGCGGGCGGTGCGACGCCGAAACCCAGGAACGAGAGCGACGCCTCGAGGAGCACGAAGGGCCCCACGCGCAGACCCATCGCGACGAGGAGCGTCGCGAAGGTGTCGGGCAGCACGTGCCGGAAGCCGATGCGCCAGGGCGTCGCCCCGAGCGCGCGCGCCGAGAGCGCCACGTCCGAGCGCGCCGCGCGCGCCGCCTCCGCGCGCACGAGCCGCGCGATCGCCGGCCATCCCGTGATCGCGAGCAAGAGCGCCAAAGAGCCCGCGCCCGGCCGCACGGTGAT
>CAZPJJ010000650.1:0-1686 GCA_964586535.1 uncultured Acidobacteriota bacterium
AACGCCACCGACTCATGGTTCGTGAGCTGCGCGCCCGCCTGCTGCATACGGTCGAGCGCGTGACGCCGGTACTCCTCGCCGCGTCCCGAGATCGCCTCCCAGCAGAGGTGCATCTGATGCCCGGCGCGGATCATCTCGACGACGGTCTGCATGACGCAGATGTGCGCCTCGATGCCCGCGACGACGACCTGGCGCCGCTCGGCGGGGACGCCCGGCAGGTGCCGCGCGATGGCCTCGCGGAAGGCCGGATCGCCCCAGCAGCCGAAGCTCGTCTTCGAGATCTCGGTCTTCGGCACCGCGAGCGTCTCGAAGGCCTCGCGCAGCGCGGGGTGCGTCTTGCCGAGACCCTCGGGGTACTGCTCGGTGAGCACGACGGGGACTCCGAAGATCTCCGCGAGCTTCATCAGGCGCACGGCGGCGTTCACGACGAGTTGCCGGCGCTCGATCATGTCCATCAGCTTGCCCTGGAAATCGATGATCGTGACGATGCTGCGCTCGGCGGCGAGCAGTTCGACGGACGTGTTCACGGGTCTTTTCCTCCCTCGAGAGCTGCGGAGCGGGTCGAGTCTAGCCCGGATGAGAGTGGTGCCGGCTGCACCTCCCGGGTTCAGCCCGCGAGTTGACAGACGTTACTGAACAGCTAATCTCCTCGGGTTCGCCCCCGGCCTCTGCCGCGCCGGCGCGGCACGAGAGGCGCCGTCCATGGCCAGCATCGCGATCCGTCGTGAAGACAAGAACGAGTTCGAGGCCCGCACGCCCCTGACGCCGGACGACGTACGCGCGCTCGTCGCGCAGGGCGTCCGCGTCGTCGTGCAGCCGGCGCCGCGCCGCGTCTTCCGCGACGACGAGTTCCGCGCAGCGGGCGCAGTCGTCGACGAGAACATCTCGACCTGCGAGGTCGTGCTGGGCGTGAAGGAAATTCCGACCGCGCGCCTCGAATCCGGCCGGACCTACATGTTCTTCTCGCACACGATCAAGGGGCAGCCCTACAACATGCCGATGCTCGCGCACATGCTCGCGCAGCGCTGCAACCTGCTCGACTACGAGTGCGTGACGGACGATCGCGGGCTGCGGCTGATCGCGTTCGGCAAACAGGCGGGCCAGGCGGGAATGATCGACACGCTCTGGGCGCTTGGTCTTCGCCTCGCCGCCGAAGGCGTCGAAACGCCCCTGCTCGATATCAAGCAGGCGCTCTCGTATGCATCGCTCGAAGAGGCCGAAAGCGCCGTGCGCCGCGCGGGCGAGCGCATCGCACGCGAGGGCTGGCCCGAGTCGATCGCCCCGGTCGTCATCGCCGTGCTCGGCAACGGCCGCGTCTCGTCCGGCGCCTGGGAGATCCTCGATCTGCTGCCCGTGTGCGAAACCGCGCCGGAAGAGCTTCCCGCGCTCGTCGCCTCGCGCGCGGAGCGCCATCGCGTCGTGAAGGTCGTGATGCCGCCCGAGCGCTACGTGCGCCGCAAGGTCGACGGCGGCTTCGACTTCGACGAGTACATCGCGAGGCCCGACATGTACGAGCCGACGCTCGAAGCGCAGCTCGATAACATCACGACGCTCGTCAACGGAATCTACTGGGACGCGCGCTATCCGCGGCTCGTGACGCGCGCGTGGCTCGCCGATGCGTACGCGAACGGCCGCCAGCCGCGGCTGCGCGTCATCGGCGACATCTCGTGCGACATTCGCGGCTCG
>CAZPJJ010000651.1:0-1682 GCA_964586535.1 uncultured Acidobacteriota bacterium
ATCATCGCGAGCGAGTACGTTGCCTTGAGCGAGGGCGTCGTCATCAACGGCGGCGACCCGCTGGAAGAGATGCCCCACGCCGCGGCGGCGCTCGAGTCGCACCTGCGCGGTGCGCAATTCGTGGTCGTCTTCGCATCGCGGTCGAGCACGATCACCGCGTTCGCCGACGTGGTCGTCTCGACGCCCGCACCGCTCGAGTCGCCAGATGTCGTGGGGCTCGCGGGTTCGCCCGCCGTTTGGTGGATCGCGGAGCGAGGCTGCGATCCGCCGCGAACCGCGATCGATCCCGCCCGCCTCTGGCGACTCGCCGCGAGGCGCGCCGGAGCCCCGGAGGCTTGGATCTCCGACACCGTCGACTCGCTGGTCGCGACCGTGCTCGAACGCTCGCGCACTCCGTTGAACTCGACGGCTCCGGGAGGCGACGTCGCGCCCCGTTACGCCGAGTCGGGCCAAGGCCCGGTGACGACGCCCTCGCTCAAGGCAACGTACTCGCTCGCGATGATCGCCGTGGCCTCGGCCGAGGTCGCCCGCGAACCGCTTGCTGTGCTCTCGGCCGAGGACGCCCGCCGAAGGCGCGTGATGGCGGACGCCGCGGTGCTCGTCTTCAACGAGAAGGGCAGGGTGCGCGCGCGCGCGGTCGTCGACGAGCGCCAGCCCCCGGGAACCGTCGCCCTGCTCTACGGTTCTTCCGCCGACCCGGCCCCACTTCAGGCCGCGCTCGGGGATGTCTCGCTCTCGCGCGGCGAGTCCCCAGGCTGGCCGCTCGTCGAAGTCGCATCCGCCGACGCCGTGTGACGATCGCTCCCGGTCTTCCATGTGACACCCGCGTGACAAATCTCTGATATCAGGGCGTTTTCCAGCGCTCCGTCCACACCTGTGGAAAACCTGCGGTGAACGCCGACTTATCCGATGACATTTCAGTTTGTAATCCCGAAGCCGCTCAGAGGCGGAGATTATTTGGAACAAAGGCCGTATGACTTGCTGAACCTATTGACAGGAAGGGTTGTTTCCTGAATAATTAGCTCGGCTTCAATCAGGGAGCCTCAGTGACCTGAACGACGAGCGCCGGACCCTCGGCGGACTCGGGAGACCGGGCGGGTCTCGCGAACAACGGGTGGGGAACGGCCCGCCGGACCGAACGTCGAAACCGCTTCTCTTCGCTCAGGACTGTCCCCCGCGGCAGGCGCGCCGCGGGGGATTCTTTTTTGACCGCACCGCGGCGCACGGCTATCTTCGAGCGCTTCTCGCGTCCTTCGACTTCGCACCCGAACGATTCGTCCGGGGAAGGTGTGTCATGGCAGGCATCGACATCGAGCGCGTGCGGAACATCGGCGTGATCGCTCACATCGACGCCGGCAAGACTACTGTCACCGAGCGCTTCCTCAACAATGCCGGCGTGACCCACAAGATCGGCGAGGTTCACGACGGCGAAGCCGTGATGGACTTCCGCCCGGACGAGCGCGAGCGAGGCATCACGATCGCTGCCGCCGCGATCTCGTTCGACTGGAACGGGCACCGCCTCAACCTGATCGACACACCCGGGCACGTCGACTTCACGGCCGAGGTCGAGCGCTCTCTGCGCGTCCTCGACGGCGCGGTGGTGGTGTTCTCGGGCGTCGAGGGCGTCGAGCCACAGAGCGAGACCGTCTGGCACCAGGCCGATCGCTACCGTGTTCCGCGCA
>CAZPJJ010000652.1:0-1680 GCA_964586535.1 uncultured Acidobacteriota bacterium
CTCTGGAACGCGGCGATCCTCGCGGCGCTCGTCGCCGCCGCGCGCTCCTGGCTGCCGCTGGAGCTCGCGGGTGGCGACCCGCGCGACCGCCTGCTCATCGCGGCGTGCTTGGGCGCTCTCGCCGGAGCGCTGCTGCAGCTGCTCGTTCAGCTCGGTCCCGTGTTGCGGCTCCTGCGCGGCTTCCGGGTCTCGTTCTCGACGCGCGTGGCGGGCGTGCGCGACGTGTTGCGCGCCGTCGGTCCGGCGATCGCGGGCCGTGGTGTGGCGCAGCTTTCGTCGTGGATCGATCTCGTCCTGGCGTCGTGGCTCGCGGCGGGCGCGGTCGCCGTGCTCGGCTGGGCGCAGACGCTCTACCTGCTGCCGATCTCACTTTTCGGCATGTCGGTCGCGGCGGCCGAGCTGCCCGAGCTCGCGCGCGCTCGCGACAGCGCCGAGGCGCTCGCGGCGCGCACGCGAGCGGGGCTCGCCCAGATGGGCTTTCTCGTGATCCCGACGGCGCTCGGGTACATCGCCTTCGGCGTGCCCTTCGTCGAGGCGGTCTACCGTCGCGGCGCTTTCGGCGAGAGCGACGCGTGGCTCGTCGCGCTGGCGCTGGGGGCGTACTCGCTCGGACTCTTGGCGACGACATGGTCGCGGCTCTTGCAGAACGCGTTCTACGCACTCGGCGAGACGGCACCGCCCGCGCGAATCGCCGCGCTGCGCATGGGGCTCGCGGCGCTGCTCTCGGTGCCGCTGATGCTCGCGCTGGATCGCGTTCCGCTGGCCAGCGTCGCGGGATTTCTTCCGGACGCCGGCTCCTCCACGCTCGGTGCGACGGGGCTGGCGCTCGCTTCCGCCGTCGGAGCATGGCTGGAACTGCTCTTGCTCCGCGCGCGCCTTCGCCAGCGCTTACCTGCACTCAGCTTCCCGGTCGAGCGGGCGGCGCGACTGGTGGCGCTGGCGTCGTTCGCGGGCCTTCCCGCGGGCGCGCTCTGGTGGCTGGCGGCGGGCTCGCATCCGACGCTGCGCGGCCTCTCTGTCGTGGGCGCGTTCGCGGTCTGCTACCTGCTGATGGCGTGGGTTGTGAAGGTCCCCGAGGCGCGCGCGTGGTTCGATGTCCTGCGGCGGCGGGGCAACTCTCCGCCCGCGGCGGACTGATCCAGCCCGTCCTGAAGGGAACTTGTCCCCAAAAAAGGAACGGGCGAGGCCAAGACGCCTCGCCCGTTCAGCGGGACCGGCGCGTGTTGGGGGGGATCGCGCCGGTTGTGGAGACAGTGACGCGCCCCGCGTCACTTGTTCTGCAGCAGAAGCACCGGGCAGGCAGCGTGGCGTGCCACGACCGTGCACACGTCGCCCATGATCCACGAGTCGTCGTGGCCGGCTCCGTGCGTGGTCAGCGCGATGAGGTCGATGGCCTCGCGATCGGCCTCGGCCATGAGGATCTCGGCGACGTCGCCATCGGGCACGCTCACGGCCTCGGCGGTGATGCCCTGGCCGCGCAGCGTCGCGGCGGTGGTTTCCAGTTCGGCGGAGATCGTGGCGCGATAGGCAGCGCGGTCGTCTCCCGCTTCGCCCGACGCGAAGCGTCCGCGCCGGAACGAAGGCTCGACGTGGACGAGCAACACGCGGGAGAGGTTGGCGCGCGCGATCTCGGCGACGTAGGGAAGCACGGCTTTGGCGTCGTCCGAGCCGTCGAGGCCG
>CAZPJJ010000653.1:0-1674 GCA_964586535.1 uncultured Acidobacteriota bacterium
TTCTTCACCGAACCCGACCGCCACTCGATGTTCGTGCGCGAAGCGGACGAAGCCGTCTCGCTCGGCGAGGCGTTCTTCGTCGATCCGCGCGACAACCAGCGCAAGAGCTCCTACCTCGACTACACGCGCCTGCAAGAAGCTCTGCTCGCGAGCGGCGCGCAGGCGGCGTGGGTCGGCTGGGGCTTCGTCGCCGAGCATCCGGCGTTCGTCGAGCTCTGCCACAAGCTCGGCGTCGTGTTCATCGGCCCCTCGGCCGAAGTCATGCGCAAACTCGGCGACAAGATCACGGCGAAGCGCATCGCCGAAGCCGCGCGCGTTCCGGTGGCCCCTTGGAGCGGCGGCCCGGTGGACTCGCTCGACGAGGCCCGTGCCGCGGCCGAGCGCATCGGCTTCCCGCTGATGATCAAGGCCACCTCGGGCGGCGGAGGCCGCGGCATCCGGCGCGTGCGCTCGATGGACGAACTCGAAGAAGCCTTCGACCGTTCGCGCTCGGAAGCGCTGCGCGGCTTCGGCGATCCGACCGTCTTCCTCGAGCGCATGGTGCGGCAGGCGCGCCACGTCGAAGTGCAGATCATCGGCGACCGTCACGGCAACGTTTGGGCGGCGGGCGTCCGCGACTGCTCGGTGCAGCGCCGCAACCAGAAGGTGATCGAAGAGTCCGGTTCGACGGCGCTCAACTCGCTGCGCGAACGCAAGCTGCGCGACGCCGCGGTCCGCCTCTGCAAGTCGGCGGGCTACTTCGGCGCCGGAACGGTCGAGTTCCTCTTCGACCCGCGCACGCGCGAGATGGCCTTCATGGAGGTGAACGCGCGCCTGCAGGTCGAGCACCCGGTCACCGAGCAGACGACGGGCCTCGATCTCGTGAAGCTGCAACTTCACGTCGCGCAGGGCGGCAAGCTCGAGGGCAAAGCGCCGACGCCTACTGGGTATGCGATCGAAGTGAGGCTGAACGCCGAGGATCCCGACAACGGCTTCGCGCCCGCGCCGGGCAAGGTCGAGCTCTTCCGCGCGCCCTCCGGTCCCGGCATTCGTATCGACACGGGCGTCGAGGAAGGCGACCGCATCGCTTCCGAGTTCGACTCGATGATCGCCAAGATCATCGCCAGCGGTTCGACCCGCGCCGAAGCGATCGCACGGATGGAGCGCGCGCTCTCCGAGACGACGATCGTCGTCCAGGGCGGGACGACGAACAAGGCGTTCCTGCTCGAGCTGCTCGCGCGGCCGGACTACCGCGAGGGGCGCGTCGACATCACATGGCTCGACCGCCTCATGGCCAGCGGCGAGCGCGCCGAGCGGCCCTACGCCGAAGCCGCGCTCCTCCAGGCCGCGATCGAAGTATCGCGCGAAGACCTGGACGCCGAACGGCGCACGTTCCTCTTCTCGGCCTACCGCGGACGCCCGCAGGTGACGTCCAAGATCGGCTCGAAGGTCGAGCTGCGCTATCGCGGCAATCCTTACACGCTCAATGTCTACTGCCTCGGAACGAGCTCTTATCGCGTCGAGGTCGAAGGCGCGCGGATCGACGTCGAAGAAGAGATGCTCGGCCGCTTCGAGCGGCGGCTGACGCTGGCGGGCCGGACGCACCGCGTCGTCACGGTCGCCGACGGCGTCGACCATCTCGTCGAGATCGACGGCGTCCCGTTCGCGTAGCCGACGCCGTCCTTGGCGACGAGC
>CAZPJJ010000654.1:0-1665 GCA_964586535.1 uncultured Acidobacteriota bacterium
CCGCGACGACGGTCCACCCGTCGTAGGAGGTCACGAGATCGGGCCGCGCCTTGCAGAGCACGCCCGTCTCTGCGTCGTTCCAAACGACAGAGACCTCGCGCAGTCCGTCCGCTGCGAGAATCCGTGAGGCGATCGAATGCTCCCGCACGGCCTTCGCCGCCCCAGCGCATCGCTGGAACTCGTCCGCGGTCAACGTCACGCAGTGGGCATGATCAGCGACCCACTGCTCCCAGGTCTCCTTGCCCGCCTTCGTGCGCCGGTCCACCTGGGGCGGCTCGGCGTACCGCTTGGCGAATCGCTCCGGCTCGAGGATCGCCGTGTGGACCGCCTCTCCGAAGATGAAGGCGGGCGTGTCCTTCCGCGGCGAGGTCAGGGCGTGGCGAGCGTGGAGCGGCGAGCGCGCGAACTCGCGCAGGATGGACTGCGACGCCGCGTCCCACGCGAGGTAGTCGAGGAACGGGACGCCGCGGTGGATCCCTGGACTCGGTTGCGTCGTCACGGCGCGACTTCCACGCGGACGTGCCGCGGCCCTTCGATGCGAACGCCGTCTTTCGCTCCGACGGCGACCTCGGCGAGCGCGTCGGTCACGGCCTTAAGCGCCTCGGCCACGTCCCCGTACTCCTCGGGATCGGCCGTCAGGTCCGCCACGATCTTGTATCGCAGCGCCCTCTCCGTCCTTTTCTGTGCCTCTTGCATCCGCCACCTCCCCGGGATAGGCTCCCGGTGCCCTCCAAACCCAGTCCGAAGAAGCCCGGGGTCACATCCCGGGCTTCGCCTTTCAAGGCGACAACGTCGAAACGATCTCGACGCCCAGTTCGGACGCCGACTTCCAACCCTTCTCCGTGAACTCCGACGAGTAGACCTCGCCGCGCGGAAGAATCGGTTCCCAGTGCTCGTCGCAGAACAGACGCCAGTGCCATACGCCCGCGCGTTTCCCTGCGGATGAGTGCGGTGATTCGGCCCACAGCAGCCGAGTCCACTCCCCGAAGAACGCAGCGAGCCACCGATCCCGGAGTCGTCGATCGAGGTCGGGAGTGTCCGGTGTCCACAACCTCGACGGTGCCGGTGACAACGACAGATGCCAGCACCGCTCGAAGTCGGGATTGCGAAACCAGCCGCTTGAATGGTGGCCGGTGTCGCGAGTGAAGATCAGCGAAGTTCCGTGTGCGACCCTCCTGCACGCCAGCAGGTAGAGTCGGTTCGCTTCGGTCTCTCGCCCATCGAACGCTCCGCGCGCCGCGACCGCGTGGGCCTCGAAGGCGATCGTTTCCGGGGCAGCCTCGTACGGGTTCAGCATCACGGCTCCTCGCCGTACTTCCGCACGTAGTGGGAGCGCTTCCCCATGTCGAAGAGCTCGGCCTCGCGGTCGTACGGAGGCGTCTCGGCCTCCTTCTCGAGCGCGCGCTCGCGGAGGCCGATCAGCTCGTTCTTGACGTCCTCGATCCGGAGCTCGGCTTCACGGATCACCTGTCGAAGCGTCGCGACCTCGGCGCCGTGAGCGGCCCGGATCTCCTGGATCAGCGCCGCGAACTCGGCGTGGAGCTCCTCCACGCTCTTCCGCGTCTCGAGGTCCTGTCGGTCCTCGCGGGCTTCGAGTGAGGCGACCAGCGCGGTGAGGGAGGTCATCGGGTCTCCGGCAACTCGACGGCCATGGCCCACACGCCG
>CAZPJJ010000655.1:0-1664 GCA_964586535.1 uncultured Acidobacteriota bacterium
GTGCGCGAGGCCAGCGATCCAGAGCCACGCGGGCTCGGGCCCGACGTCGAGCAGCTTCGGGTGCAGGGGCGCCCCGTCGTCGATGCGGACCCAGGTCACCGGCGGCGCTCCTTCCGCTCGCGCTCCGCCCGCCCCAGGGTCGCCACGCGAGCGCGCAGGATCGCGGCGCGCAGCCGTAGCGGCATGGTCTCCTCGCCCTGCCCCGCGTTGCACTCGCCGCACATCGAGACGAGGTTCTCGTCGTCGTTGATCTCGCGGTCGGTGAGGACCACCGGGCGCTCGGGATCCTGCGCGAGCTCGTGCGCGTCCTTGACGCTGAGGATGTGCCCGACGTGCAGTCCGCCGGGGTCCTCGGCGGCCGTCTTCCCGCACATCTGGCACCGCCAGCCGTCGCGGGCGAGGATGCGCGCGCGCTGCTTCGGCTTGATCCCGTTGTGCGTGCTCGAGAGCGAGCGCGCCGAGCGGCCCGTCTCGGTCTTGGGCGCGCAGTAGCAGTAGCGGTCGCACCCCGAGCAGCGCACGGTGTCCTGACCGCTCTTCGTGACGATGCGGCCGATGGGGTGCCCGCAGTCGGGGCAGGGCTCGCGCATCCGGTAGGGCTCGAGCGCAGGCACCTCGCCGAAGAGATCGCTCACGCCGCATCCCTCCTGCGCATCGCCTGCACGCTCGGCTCCTCGAACGCCGCGCACGCGACGCTCAGCGCGTCCGCGATCGCCTCGCGCCGCACCTTGCTGCCGTCGACCTCGACACCGAAGCGCGCGGTCATGGCGGCGATCACCGCGTCCTTGGTCGCGCTGCGGTCGCCGGTCGCCGCCTTCTTCGCATGATGCGCCTGCACCATGATCGGCGTGATGCCGCGCGCGGCGAGTGCGCCACGGATCGCGCCGTACGCCAGCGCAAGCGCCTTCGCCGACGCGGCGTGCTGCGAACCCGCAGGTGCCTCGCACGCGACGAGATCGGGCGTGTGCCGGTCGAGCAAACCGAGCAGCTTGCGCACGATGTCGTCGACGCGCGCGCCGTCCTTGTCCGCCTGGTAGACGTGGCGCGCCTTCGCGTCGGGCTTCGTCGCGACGAAGTCGAGCGCGAGCACCACCTCGAGGTCGCCGCGCGCCTCAACAAGCGCGAAGCCGGTAGCCGTCAGAGACGGATCGATCGAGAGCAGCTGCATCACCGCATCCCCTCTGCGCGGGATTCCCCGCCGCGTCTCTGCATGAGACGGGTGTAAGACCCGGCGATGGAAAACGTCCATATCGATCGACTCACGCGGCCCCCTTTTCGCGCGACCGGTACCCCTTCAACGTCCGATAGACGTGCACCTCGTGGACACCGAACGCCGCGCCGAGCGACCGGTACGTCTCACCGAGGTCGTGGCGACGGCGCATCTCGAGGATGTCCGCCTCGCTCAGCTTGCGGCGCGCGTGCTTTGCCAACCCGTGGCGATCGCGCCAACGTCGATTCGCAGCCGCCCCCTTGGCGCGCTTGCGTCGGGCCGCGCACTCTGCGCACCGCGGCGCGTTGCGCCCGCGCTCGTGCGTCGCGCCGCAGTCCGAACACGTGAGCGGGATGCGCTCCGGCACCGTGTACGCGCGCTTCGCCTTTGCCCTGCGCGCCACCTTCGCCGCCCGCTTCGGCTCCTCGCACCGCACCTCATGCGCCGGCACGAG
>CAZPJJ010000656.1:0-1656 GCA_964586535.1 uncultured Acidobacteriota bacterium
CCTTGGAGCGGCGAGCGGGGCGGCGGCTGGACAGGACGCTTAGCGGCTCCGTCGCGAAGCTTCACCTGCGCGACGACGGGTTCGAGAACAGGGAGGGCGTCGCCCGGTCGCCCCGCCGCGACAAGGTATTTGCCGAGCTCGTAGCGCACGTTTTCGCGCACGTACGCATAGCGGCCCTGCGGGTAGGGCCACGTCTCCGTGGGCTACCACGAATCGAGCCCTTTCTGCGCGGCCTCGAAGGCTGCGACCGCTTCTTCGGCGCTGCCCGACGCCGCGACGAGGAGTGCGCGTTCGTAGAGGACGTAGCCGTTGTTCTTCTCGCGGATCAGCACTTCGTCGAAGAGCGGACGGGCGCGCTCGAGGTCGCCATCCTGGAGGGCGATGAGCCCGCGGGCGAAGCGCGCGAGATGGACCGCGCCGGCCTGCGTCGGGTTGTCCCGGCCCGGACCGATCTCGATGAGCCTGTCGTACGTTGCCTTGGCCTGGTCCTTCATCTCGGAGACCTCATAGGCCTTGGCGAGCAGGAAAAGGCCTACCGGCTCTTGAGGTTCGACTGCGTTGGCGCGCTCGAGGTACTGGCGGGCGCGTACCGCGTCGCCGCCGGGGCGGCGGAGTTCGACGAAGCCGAGCTTGCGCAGGTACTCGGCATTCTGCGGGTTGGCCTGTACCAGGTCGTAGAAGTGATCCTCGGCTGCCGCCCAGTCTTGGCGCGCGATGAGCTTTTCGCCTTCGGTCAGCGGCGCGCCGGTCTGCGCGATAGCGCAAGGAGCGGCGAGCACGGCGAGGAGAGCGGCGATGGAGAAACCGAGGCGCGCGGTGCAGGGCTTGGAGTCGATCATCGACTTTCGTCCTCCGTCGAAGCGCGCGCCGTCCGCGAGCGGCGCTTCGTGAGGGTGCTCGTTTACCGTCCTGCACCCTCGGGTGTGGTCTGAGCGGTTACTTTATCACCCGCGAACCGCGAAAGCCCTCGAGAGCCGCGGTTGGCGCGTCGCTCGGAGGGACGCCGTAGCTCGGCAGCGAGAACACCGGGCGCTCGCGCACGAACTCCTCGAGGAAGGCTCCCGTGGCGATCGACCCCATGTCCTCCGCCGTCGGAAAGCCCTGCGCCCAGAGCAGCGTGGGCACGATGGAAGAGAGTCTCACGCCGTGCGAGAGACGCTTCGACGGTCTCACGCCGGCACCCGCAAGGATCGCCATCCCGCGCGGTGGCCCGGCGTGGGTGCCCGTCGGCGCCGTCCGGCCGAAGAGTTCGCTCACGAGTCGCTCGACGTCCGTCCTCGACTCGATGCCCATCGGCGACACGAGCGCGACGAGCGTCTCGTCGCCCGCCGCCTCGAAGAGCCGCGCGAGTTCGGGATCGAGCCGCCGCAAGTAGCGCTGCAACGCGAGTCCGTAAGCCGCGATCTCGTCGTCCGAGACGCCGCGAGCCGGACGGTCCGGACGCCAACCAGCGAACTGATAGGCGACGCGGTAGTAGCCTACGAGTCGTACCGAGACGACACCGTAGCGCCCCGAAAGGGCGGCGGAACGCGCCGCGGCGAGCGCGCAGAGGTCGTGCGTGAGCGCGTCCCTCACCAGCCGCTCCATCGCATCGGTCGTCGGCAACGACGCATGGGGTGGATCGAAGAACTCTTCGCGAACGCTCCCCAACTCGGG
>CAZPJJ010000657.1:0-1651 GCA_964586535.1 uncultured Acidobacteriota bacterium
TCACGTCGATTACGTTGTAGACGCGCTCGGCGGAGCCGAAGGGCGGGGCTCCGTCCGTCCCGGTTCCCGGGGGCGCCGTTTCCCAGAGCGGTGCGTCACCGTAGCCGAAGAGCGGGAAGGGGCGATACTCGAAGTCCGCGGCGAGCAATCCGAACTTCCACATTTGGTAGGCGATGTCTTTGCCGACGTAGGTCACGACTCCGTTCGAGCGGACGATGACCTTCTCGTACTCGTGTTCCGAGTCGCCGTCTTCGTCGTGGGGGAGATTCATCACCCAGCAGCCCGCCGTCTTGCCGCTCTCGGAAAGGCGAATCGCGTCCGCGGCCTTGAGGCGCTCGAACGCGGCGTGCCAGAAGCGATGCGCGAGAATGTCGCTCTCTTTGGGGAGCAAGTCGTAGCGAACGCCGAGGCGCTCCATCGTACGCAGGTGGCAGCGCACCACCTCCCGGGCGACGAAGGCGCCGAGTTGCGCGATCTCGCCGTCGTGGCGCTCGAGCGCGTGGAGCGTCTCGGCGCGCAGCGACTCGCGAGACTTGTCCTCGTCGTACCAGCTCGTGATGCGCGCGTAGAGATCCCAGAGGTCGTGATCGACGCCGGCGCCGCCACGGCGGACGCGCTCTTCGGCGCGGCGCACCATCACCTCGAATCCGTCCGCTCCGACGCCCTCGAGTTTCTGCAGCGCGACGACGACGTCGGCGACCTGCACGCCGGTGTCGTCGATGTAGTTCTGCACCTCGACGCGATGACCGAGCGCGCGCAGCGCGCGGACGAGCGAGTCGCCCAGGACGGCGTTGCGGAGGTGGCCGATGTGCGCGGCCTTGTTGGGGTTGATGTTCGTGTGCTCGACGACGATCTTGCCGCCGCTGGTCTGCAGTGATGCGGCGGGGTCCAGCAGGCGATGGACGGCCTCGCTGCGATCGATGCGGACATTGACGAATCCCGGTCCCGCGATCGAGACCTCGGCGATGCCCGGGACGTCCCGAATGGCGCGTGCGACGTCTTCGGCGATCTCGCGCGGCTTGCGGCGCAGCGTGCGCGCCAATCCCAGCGCGACGGGCGTCGCGAGGTCGCCGAAAGAGGGGTCGGGTGGGAACTCGAGCGGCACCGCGTCGACGACGTCTCCGAGAGAGGCGCGGACGGCGGCTTCGATGGCGGACTTGAGATCGGTGAAGAGGTCTTGCATGGGTTTCCGGCGCGCGGGGTTCGGCCTCGGTGGGCGAGAGCGCTCTGGGAAGGTCGTGATCGGCGCGCGAAGCGCGAAGTATAACCGCCCGCCGAAGCCTCACCGCTTGCGGAAGAATCAGCGCGCGACGACGATCGCGGGCCCGGTCAAGCGCAGGCCGTCTTCGGTGACGGCGACGAGACGGTAGTGGACCTCGCTTGCCTCGCTCGCGAGGTCATCGACGAGGGTATAGCTACCGCCTCGGATCGGCGTCCCCAGCGAAGGAGCCGGAAGAGTCTCGATGAAGCTCCAGGGGCCTTCGCGAGCCGGCGCGCGCTCGACGAGCCATCCGAAGAGACCGCGTTCCCAGGTCGACTCCCATTGAATCTCGACGCGCTGGCGATCCGTGGCGCGGCCACCGAACGAGGCGAGCCCGAAGGGCGCGCGACCGTCCCCGTCGTCGATGCGAACGATGACGTCTCCGGCGCC
>CAZPJJ010000658.1:0-1637 GCA_964586535.1 uncultured Acidobacteriota bacterium
AGGGGGGCGGAGTTGGTGTAGCCTTCGCGGACCATGAGTGGTCAGGTCCCTCTCGTCAGCGTGGTCATCCCGACCTACAACCGCGCGGAGTACGCCGTCGCGGCGGTCGAGAGCGTGCTCGCGCAGACACACCCCAAGATCGAGTGTGTCGTCGTGGACGACGGCTCCACGGACGCCACGGCGGAGGCCCTGGCCCCATTCGCGGATCGGATCGTCCTGCACCGCCAAGAGAACCGAGGCCTCGCGGGCGCGCGCAACGCGGGCATCAGACTCGCGACGGGCGACTTCGTCGGCTTCCTCGACTCGGACGACGTCTGGCTGCCCCGCCTCGTCACGCACGCCCTCGAGATCTTCGCGCGCTACCCCGAGGTGGGCGCGCTTTTCCTCGCCGAGCGCGAGATGAGCGCGGACGGCAAGCCCCTCCAGCGTGTCCACACCAAAAAGTCACCCGGTTCGTGGTTCACGCCGCAGGGAATGATCGGCCGCGACACGGGTGTCGGTAGCGGCCGCCCGCCGATCGTGCGCGCTCCGCTCTTCGCGGAGCACGGCCTCTTCGACGAGAGCTTCCGCAACGACGCCGTCGACTGCTCGATGTGGATTCCATGGTCTTTCCAGGTACCGATGGCGATCATGGGCGAGCCGCTCGTGCTACGCCGCGTCCACGAAGGTCACGTCAGCGGAGACCAGGTCAAGGACGCGCGCGCATGGCTGCGCATCCTCGATCGCGTCGAACGCGAGCAGCCCGATTTTTGCCGCAGGTTCGCCAAAGTCATGCAGCGCACGCGCGGGAAACAGCACCTGCGGATCGGCCGCGAGTTGCTCGCACGCACGCACGCCGACCCCGATCTCATCGGCGAAGCGCGTGAGAACCTGCAGCGCGCGATCTCGCTCTGGCCTCGCTTCGCGCGCGGGTGGGTCTATCTGGCATGGTCTTACCTCGCGCCGCAGACCTACGGCGCCGTCCGCGAAACGGAAAGGAAACGACGATGAGCAGCGGCGAGCCCCCCCGCATCGGCACCATCGGCTGGATCGACCTCACCGTTCGCGACGCCGGACGCCTGCGCGACTTCTACAGCGACGTCGTCGGGTGGAGCGCCGTTCCCGTCGACATGGGCGGCTACGAGGACTACACGATGGTCCCCGCCCACTCCAGTGATCCCGCGGCCGGCATCTGCCACGCGCGAGGCCCCAATGCGTCGCTCCCCTCGCAGTGGCTGATCTACATCGTCGTCGGCGATCTCGAGCAGAGCCTCGCCGCAGTCATCCGCGGAGGAGGCCGCGTCCTCGTCGAACCGAAGGAGCTCGGGCCCATGGGCCGCTACGCCGTGATCGAAGATCCCGCGGGAGCCGTCTGCGCGCTCTATCAAGCGGCAGGCTGAGCGGTCGCCGTTCAGAAGAAATCTTCGATCACCGCCGAGCGCCAGGACGCTCCCGCCACGCGCCACTCGCCGTCCTCGACGCGCAGATCCGTCTCGACCACGAGCAGGTCCGCGGAGATCCGCGACAGATCCGCCGGCACCTCGATCGGCGCCCCCGCCATCGCGACAGCGGCGCGCGCTGTCGCCGTCGTCCCGTCGCTTCCGACGTCGATCGACGTGACTCGATGGAGGACGAACACTTGCTCGTGCTGCTGGAAG
>CAZPJJ010000659.1:0-1636 GCA_964586535.1 uncultured Acidobacteriota bacterium
CGGCTGCGGCGGATCCGGCGAGAACGAGAAGGTGAGTCTGACGAGCCTCATCCCTCCCCAGGAAGCGGTCGTCATCATCGATGAGACCGAGAAGATCTCCGGCGCGTGGCTGCGCAACGCCGCGGTCTCGCAGGAGCTCCTCGTGCGCGCGCAGATTCGCGGCCTCCCGATGGAGATCGACGAACACAGCCTCATCCGCTCGACGCGCGAACTGCTGACGAAGATGTACGTGGCCGCGATCGAAGCGCGCCGGCGCGGGCTTTCCGTCACCGAACAAGAGGTGAGCGACCGGCTCGCCACTGAGATCTCGAATTTCGAGTCGACCGAGGCCTGGAGAACGCGCTTGGAAGGATCGGGGCTCACGGAAGCGGAGCGGCGCGCGCAGATCGAGGTCGAGATGCTCTTCGAGAAGTACCGCGACGAGGTCGTGCGCCCGCGAGTGCTCAACGAGATCGCCACCGTCGAGAATGCGCGCAAGTTCTACGACATGCATCCCGATCTGTGGGACGTTCCGATGCGCGTCCATCTCTTTCATCTCCATCGCACCGTGGCCCGCGACGCCCCCGAGAGCGAGCGCGCGCGCGAACGCGCGAAGATCGACGAAGCGCTCGCGCGCATCCGCGGCGGCGAGGCGTTCGAAGAGGTCGCGCGCGAGATTTCGACCGACGCTTCGGCGCTGCGAGGCGGCGACATGGGATGGGTCACCGAACTCCAGGAGGGCATCACGCCCGAGCTTCGCGACGCGTCGTTCGCGCTCGCGAAGGGCGAGGTCTCCGATGTCATCGAGTCCGGAGCCGGTTACCACGTCTTCCATGCCCGCGATCGCGAGGAGCGCCGCAAGCGGACGTTCGAGGAAGTGACGCAGGAGATCAAAGACCGCTTCGCCCAGGAAGCCCTGACGCGCGAACTCGAAAAGGAGATCGCGCAGCTGCGCAAGCAGATGGACATCAAGTACCTCGACTTGCGTCCGTTCATCGGCGAACCGCCCGCGCCGCAGGCTCCTGGCGCCGCGCCGGCTGGAACGACCGCCGCGCCACCCGCGGGCGATCAGCCCGCGAGTGCCAGCGAGTAATCGAGAGTATTGCGGCCCGTCAGCGGATCAGCGACGCCGCCAGCGCGTGCTCGTGCGTCTCGTGCGCACGCAGCCTCTCGGCCAACGCTTGCACGTCGGCCGCCAGCGTCTCGGTCCGCTGCAGCTTCGCGCGCTCGATCATTCCGCGCAGTGTCGAGAGAATGACAAAGTGGTCGTCGACGAGCTCGCGCAGATCCTTGCGGTGCTCGGACGTGAGCGCGCCCATCGAGTGATAGAGCCCGTCGGGATATTCCTCGTGAGCGAAGTGGCGCATCAAGACGCCGTGGAGAGTCTCGAGAATCGGCAGGAGAGTCGCGGTGTCCGGTGCGTCGAGCATTGCCTGGACGTGACCGAGAATCTCGGCGTGTTCGTTCTTGAGTTCCATGAGCGCCTGACGGACGACGCCCTGATGGGGCTGGGGCGAGTTGGGCTGAGGGGAGTTGGACATGGGGGCCTCCGCGTCTGGCGACGCTGTCTCGTGACCGCCACGCTAACGAGCTTGATTACTAACTGTCAAGCTCTCCGGGGTCGCGACCCGCGCCAGGTCCCCATCGACCGCCATCC
>CAZPJJ010000660.1:0-1629 GCA_964586535.1 uncultured Acidobacteriota bacterium
AGCATCCTCGGCGACAAGACGCGCATGGAGCAACTCTCGGTCGCCGAGCGCGCGTTCATCCGGCCGTCGCCGTCGGGCGGAACGCTCGGCGGCGTCGCGAAGCGCACGCGCGAGTCGATGCTCGTCTGCGAGGCCGCCGGCTACGATGTGCTGCTCGTGGAGACGGTCGGAGTGGGGCAGTCCGAGGTGCTCGTCTCGGAGATGGTCGATCTCTTCCTCGTGCTCGTCATCGCGGGCGCCGGCGACGAGCTGCAGGGCATCAAGCGCGGGATCTTCGAGCTCGCCGACATCGTCGCGGTCAACAAGGCCGACGGCGACAACGCGCCGCGCGCCGAGCGCGCGCGCCGCGAACTCGCGTCGGCCTTGCACCTGATGCGCTCGGGAGTGCCCGGCGCCGACGTCCCCGTACTCGCCGTGAGCGCGCTGACCGGCGCGGGGCTTGAGAACCTCTGGCACGAGATCGTCCGCATCGTCGAGGCACGCGCCTTCTCCGGCGAACTCGACCGCCGCCGCGCCCAGCAGCGTCTCTCGTGGATGTGGAGCCTCGTCGAAGAGCGCGTCCTCGCGTCCGTCCGCGCGCACCCCTCCGTCGCCAGCGCCATCCCCGCCCTCGAACGCGATGTTCTCGACGGAACGACTCCCCCCGCACTCGCCGCCCAGCGCCTCCTCTCCCTCTGGCGCTCCTGATCCGCCCCACCCCCGCCATGGGGACAGGCGACTTAGAGGGACAGGCGACTTAGGGGGACAGGCACCCTAAGTCGCCTGTCCCTCTAAGTCGCCTGTCCCCCAGCGGATGGTTCCGAGCGGCGGAGCGAGGGGGCGAGGATGAGGGTGCCGAGGGCGACGAGGAGGCCGAGGGCGGCGACGCAGATCCAGAGCGCGAGACCGCCGAAGCGTGCGTAGGTCGAGAAGCCGAGCGGCGGGCCGATGATCAATGCGATCGCGAAGGACGCGGTGTAAACGCCCATGTAGGAACCCATCGCGTGGCGAGCCGAGGCGCGCGTGACGACGATCGCGTTGCTGAAGGGGAGCGCGAGCATTTCGCCGATGGTCATGCCGAGGATGGCGAGGATGGGAAATACGGCGGCAGGTCCCATCGGCAAGAACGCGAACGAGCCCAGCGTCAGTACGGCGCCGATCGCGAAGAGGCGCGTAGGATCGCGGGAGCCGAGGGCGCGGACGAGCGGCATCTCGACGAACATGATGATCACCGCGTTGAGCGCGATGAGCGTGCCGATCGACGACTCGGGCCAGCCGTAGGCGTCCTTGAGGTAGAGCGGCATCGTGTACATGAGCTGGAAGAAACCGATCGTGAAGAGCATGACGAGTCCGCTGAAGAGCAGGAAGGGCCCGTCGCGCAGGGGCGAACCCGCGGGCGGTCCCTCCTCGTCGTGCGCGCGGTGCCGCGGCGCGAGGCGGAGCACACCGCAGGCGAGCAGCGTCACGGCGGCCGCGAAGCAGGTCAGCGCGTCGCCGACGAAGATCAACCGCGCATCGATCGTCGCGAGCCAGCCGCCCGCCGCCGGCCCGACGCCCATGCCGGCGTTGATCGCCAAGCGAAGCAGCGAGAGCGCGCGCACGCGGTCGGCCTCCGGTGCCGCCTCGCTGATCGCGGTCATCACCGCGGGC
>CAZPJJ010000661.1:0-1628 GCA_964586535.1 uncultured Acidobacteriota bacterium
GGCCGCCTTGTCGATCGGAGCAAGACCGCTCTGCACGAAGTAGGTGTCGCCCTCGTCGCCGGCGGGCCCCCAGTCCTCGAGCTCGCGGATGTCGTTCGGGCTCAGCGCGCCGAGCGGGAAGAGCTTCGCGTAGAACTCCGAGCGCGTCTTCGCGTCGGCGCGCAAGAAGCCGGCGAGCACGTGCTTCGTGTAGTACCTCCCGGCGTCGCGGCCGACGAAGAGCTTCCTATCGAGCTCCTGTTCGATGCGCACGGCCGTGGGAAGCAGCGTGAGCGTCCGGAACTCCAAGTGCCGTTGCTCGACGTTCGCGTAGGTACTGCTGTCACCCGACGAGAACCCGACGATCGAAGCCGGTACGCGGAAGAGCCGGCAGATCTCGGCGCCCTGGAAGTTCCGCGACTCGAGGAATTGCGCGTCGTTCGGGGCAATCGTGACCTGTTGCCACTTCAGCCCGTCCTCGAGGATCAGCGTCTTGTTCGCGTTCTCGAGACCTTCGTTCTCGGCCATGTCCTCCCGCAGGCGGTCGTAGGCTTCGTCGCTGAGCTCCTTGTCCGTCTGAAGCACACCCGACGGGCGCGCGCCGCGGCCGAAGAGCGAGCCAGCAAAGCGCTCCTGCGCGAGCGCGAGCCCGATCCCCTCGGCCGCGAGACGCACAGGCGAGTAACCGCGGGTGCCGTCGTAGCCGAGCCCGGGCACGTGGAGGACCTGGTCGGCGGAAAGCGTGACCTCGCGACCGCCCGTCTCTGGTCGCACGTGGTAGAGCAGGGCGCCGTTCTTCTTCTCGACGCGCACCAGGTCGGGACGGAGCAACCAGAGCGCGCGCGGCTGGAGCATCTGGTCGAAGTCGATCCACGCGAACGCATTGCCCGTGAGAACGACGTGCGAGACGAGGGCCTCGCGGAAGACCATCGACGTCATCAAGGGATTCGGTCGATCGTGCAGGAGCGCCCACGCGGCGTGAGAGCGCGCCTCCGCCTTCCTGCGGCCCTCTCCGGTGTAGATCTTCAGCGGCAGGCTCGCGAGCGTCTCGGCGATCGCACGCACGCACGCAAGCACGGCGATGCACGAGACGGCCGCGCCCTCGTCGACGAAGATCCGCGACGCGGTCTCTGCCCTCGAGCGCAGCCAGCCCTTCTCTTCGCGGAGCGTGAAGGGGATTCGGATCGATCGAAACGCGCGTCTGAGTCGTGCGAGTGCTTTCATTCGTGCCTCGAGGTTGGGGCGGTCCGGTGAGTCGAGTACCGGACCGCCCCGCTTGCGCGCTTTCTGGACCGCGGCAGAGGAGGTGTTCCACCGCGGCGGGCAGCTCTCGCGCATGAGCCGCCCGACCACAGGTCATCAGGCAGAGGTGATCCCCGAGAGGATCGTGAAGTGCGAGTCGCGCAGCGGCAGGATGTCCGCGCGCAGATGCGCACGGACGAAGACCGACCGGCGGCTGAACGCCGACTTGCCGTCGACCGTCGCCTCTCGGCTGACCTCGAGCGAGATCTCCTCGCGCACCACGAACGCGAGCTGCGCGAAGTCACCGACGAACGCCAGCCCCTCGTTCGAGCCCGCCCCGCCATCGGTCGGACACTGGCTGGTCGGCAGCCAGAGCAGAGAGTCCAGCACCTTGGGGCGCATGAGCG
>CAZPJJ010000662.1:0-1620 GCA_964586535.1 uncultured Acidobacteriota bacterium
ACGCGATCAACATCTGGCGCGGCGAACCGGATGCGCCCCTCAAGGGGATCAAGACGCCCACCAAGGCCGAGCTGACTGCCATGCGCCGCGACTACGACGAGGCCGCTCGCCAGTTCGGCCTGACCCCGCAGGGTGTCCAGGCGGTCACCCGGGCGGTCTGGCAATCCCTCTCGGGGAAGCGCTTCATGGTCGCCCAGCGCGAGCTTCGCTCGCGCCGGGCGGGGGGTGACGCTCGCAGCGGCGGCGCGGTGTGGACGAACGGAACGGACTGCGCCGTCTGCGGGAAGCCGATCGACATCCGCGCGCGCCGGCAGTTCCTCTCGGATGGAACGGAGGCACACTCAGCTTGCAAGGTGCCTGTCGGCGGCGACCGGATGTCACTCTTCGAGCAGGCGCTCGAGGCCGAAGCCGCACGCTGGACCGGCCGCGCACACGACTGGCGGCACGCAGATCTTTCGACCACGGTGCCGTCCGCCGAGCCCGTGCTGCAGACCCCCGCCATCGAGCACGAGGACGGCCGGTATGATCGGAACGGCGTCGGGTGGGCGGACCAGGAGCCCGACGTGAACGGCGCCGCGATCGCGCGCGTCGTCGCGAGGAAGCCATGACCACCCTGCTCCTCGTCCTCACGCTGGTCCCGTTCCCGTTCCAGCAGATCAGCTTCGGCGTGAAGGAGCTCGCGAAGCTCTTCGATCAGGGCGTGCTCTTGACCGTGGTCATCGCGAGCTGGATCTCGCTCGTGATCGTCTTTCGGGAGTGGCTCAAGGCGCAGGCCAAGATCGTCGAGATGGCGAACAAGTACGCGCAGCTCTCCGAGGGGCAGGCGAAAGCGGTCGATACCTTCGATCGCGCACTCTCACTCGTGGCCCGGCGCCGCGACGAGGAGGATTGAATGCGAGCGATCGCGCAGGCAGAAGAGCGATACTTGGTGGCGCACGAGCGTGCAGCAGCCGCGCAGCGCGCGTTCATCGCGCGCGTCGAAGCGTTCATCCGAAACCAGCAGGCCTCGCCGCGGATCCTCGTCGTCGAAGACGTCGAGGTCCTCGCGCGCGCGACAGCCCGCAGCCTGCGCCATTACGACGTGACGATCGCCGGGACGGGAGAGGCTGCGCTCGAGGCCCTCCGCACGCGCGCGTTCGATCTCGCGATCGTCGATCTCCACCTTCCAGGGATCGACGGCCTCGAGCTCGTCCAGACGCTCCGGCGCGCTTCGCAGCGGCCCTTGCTTCCCGTCATCGCCGTATCCGGCGCTGTCGATGAAGCACGTGGTCGCGAGGCCGCCGCGTTGGCTGGCGCGAACGTGTATCTCCAGAAGCCGTATTCGATGGCCGGCCTCCTTGAGAACGTCGAACGGCTCTTGCCCAGCCGAGCGGGTTCCGGCTACGGTCACCACTGATGCGGATCGCGTACGAGACCAGCACCGGTAAGTCGGGGGAGATACCGCTCGACCACCTCCGCCCAGGAGACGCTGTCCGCGTGGCCGAAGCGATCGACGACCCTGCAGGTCACGTCGTCGCCGGCGAGCTCGGCGAGGTCGTCCGCGTCGGCCCCGAATCCGTCCGCGTGCGCGCCCCCGGGATGCGCCGCGGTAGTGCGGGCTTCGCCGACGTCGAGCTCGAC
>CAZPJJ010000663.1:0-1619 GCA_964586535.1 uncultured Acidobacteriota bacterium
CAGTAGATCGCGGAGAGTATGCGAAGTCGAGTGGGGCTCATTCGGCAGCGGGCGCCTTCTTCGCGCTCTTGACCTCGCGCATCATGGCCTCGACCTCGACGGCCCGTTCGCGCTGCCTCGCGAGCTGTGCCTGCCGCATCGACTCACCCCGCGCCAGGTCCTCGTCGGAGAGATCCGCGACCCCCGCGAGCGCGCTGGACCACACCGCAACGCGCTTCGCGGCGATCTCGGCGAGCGCGTCCGCTTGAGGCTCCGTGCTTGCGAGATACTCCCGCAGGGTCGCGGCCTCGATGAGTAGGCGGGCGCGGACTGCGGACCGGAGACTCGACGCGCTCAATATTCGCCCCCATCGTCGAACTGGTCCCAGTCTGCGTTGCGGTCGTATTCACACGAATCGCACAACGGGCGCGGTCCGCAGTCGCAGTCGTCGGGGCAGACGAACATCGTATCGCAGTTGTCGCAGGCGTGCTCGGTCATGCCTCCCACCTTACCCCTCGCCCCGCACGAGCGTGAGCCGTTGCCGGTCCGCGAGTCTCCGCTCCACGGCCTCGCGCGTGTAATCCTTGACCTCCGGGTTCACGCTCGACACGAACGGCCGATCAGCCGCGGGCGGGATGCTTTCGGGGTCCAGGCGATAGCGCTTGTACGCCTTCAGGAACGCCGGCTTTTTTGTCCGGTGATCCCACGGCACATCCTCGAGCGAATCGCCCCGGATCGCCCGCCACGCCGCGTTCTCGAACCGCCCGAAGTCCTGCGACTTGAAGCGCGCGCTCGCGTGCTGGTAGAGGCGCGCGTACGCCTCCTCCGCGTCCGCGTCGAGCGCGTCCTCGCCGCACCCGGCCCACTCGCGCAGTACCGCCGGCAGCGGCAGGCTCGCGTACTTGTGCCGCTGGAGCGCGATCGCGGCGGCCCTGCCGAGCTGCGGCAGAGGCACGTCTGCGAGCGCCACGACGTAGACGGTGAGGTCGCTGGGTTCGATGGTCGCGCCGAGCGATGTCGCGAGCTCTGCGATCGTGTCTGTGATTGCTGCTCGGCGCTCGGCTGGGATCTTCGCCTCCATCGCCCGGAGTGCTTCAGTCAGTGGTGACTCGCTCATGGTCATGCTCCTGCGGCTTTGAGCCGCAATGTCTCTTGCAGACGCCGCGCGTGTTCTTCGACTGCGCGGCGGTTGTGTTCGGCTTTCGCCTGCTTATCGCGCACCTGCCGCGGCACCTCCGGCGTCTGGTTGCGATCGTCACGTTGCCCCTCGCGAATCATGCGGATCTCGTCGCCGTTGCCGCGGAGCAGGCGATCGATGCCGCTGCGCCCGTCGGCCATCCACGTGCAGTGCTCGCGCACGTGGTCGAGCATGGCGATCCACTCGGCAAGCGAGACGTCGGCGTCGGCGCGCGCGTCGGTGCTCGTCGCGTTGCGGATCTTCGTGTCGAGCGCGCGTGCTGGCTTGCCGGGGGAGAACCCTTCGCAACGGCGCCAACCGGGTTTCCCGTCCGGTTGGTGTGTGGCGGGGTGGTCCGCTAGGCGCTCGTTGTAGGCGCGCACGTAGTCGGCCGGGTCCTGCTCGCCGGGGTGTGGATACTCCTCGCGCGGGGCCTCTCGGTGTCCGCGTTCCGGGGTCTCCC
>CAZPJJ010000664.1:0-1589 GCA_964586535.1 uncultured Acidobacteriota bacterium
ATCAAGGGCTTCAACGTCGTCGTGAACCCGAACCTCAAGACCGACGATTCGGAGATGCCGGGACAATACATTCAGGCTCCGTACCCCGGCGCGACGCCGAGAGAGATCACTGGGTCCATCGCGCGAGACTACATCAACACCGCGGACGCCTCGGATTCGCGCACGCTCTACGGCAAGTTCAAGAGCGGGACCCTCGCAAAAGTCGTCGCGACATGCACGGGGCCGACGAATCACTCCCTCGTGTTCACGCTCGCCAAGGTCAGGTTCACGGGGGAGACCCCGGAGCCCACGCTCGGCGGACAGCTTCCGACGAACCTCCCGTTCCGCGCGGAGTTCGATGCGACGGACACGATCTTCAAGCTCGTCGAGACGAACGAGGTCGCGACGACATGAGCGAACAGGAGGCGCCGAAGGTGGAGGAGTACCGGAGGGACGTCGAGATCGGCGGGCGAACGTGGCGAATCAGGAAGCCGAACCGGCTCGATCTCTCGTGGTGGCGGGAAGCGTTCGTCGTCTTCGACAGACACGAGAGTATCGGCGCAACGAATGTGGAGAAGATGACAGAAACGGAGCGTCGCGAGGATTTCCAGGGAATCCTTCCCGCCGCCGATCGCCTGATTCTCCGCTGTGTTCTTTCTCCTGCGGTCGTTCCTGCCGATACCGACCCCGTTCCGGAGGGGGCGTTACCGCTTGACGCCGTGGATCACGAAGACCGGATCGTCCTCGAGCACGAGCTGCTGGTGTGGGCCGGTGTGACGAAGGAGGCGGCCGACGACATCCGCCCTTCCTCTCCGACGACGACGCCTTGATCTCGCTCGATCTCGTGGCGAGACGCTACGGGAAGTTGCCGTCGGAATTGATCGGAGCGGGGCTGAACGAGACGCAGGCCGCGAGCATCGACTACTGGACCGCGGTGGTTTGCACGAAGCGTGAGGCGAAGGCCGGAGGCTAGGCGTGGCGGGTCGGCGCGAAGTCTCGATCATCCTGAAGGCGCGCGACGAAGCGTCGAAGGTGATCGACAACCTGACGACGGGCTCCCTTCTCCGCATGGTGAAGGGGGTCGGGGCCGCGGTCGGCGCGTTCGCGTCGTTCTACACGGTCCAGCGCGTGCTTCGGGCCTCCGTCGCGGCGTCGGCCGAGGCGCAAGTCGCCAACCAGCGGCTCGCGCAAGCCGTGATTCAGTCCGGTCAGTCCTGGGAGACTCAAGGGAAGGCGATCTCGTCGCTCGCCGACAAGTACCAAGATCTCACCGGGATCTCGGACGACTTGATCCGCGCGAACACGGCGCAGCTCGTCTCCCTCGGGAAGCTGAAGGGGGAAGGGCTCGACCGAGCGATCGCCGCCTCGATCGATTTCGGGCAGTTCCTGGGGGACCACAAGACGGCCTTCGATCTCGTCGCGAAGGCCGCGGGTGGCTATACCTCAGCCCTCTCCCGGTACGGAATCACGATTGACGACAGCCTCCCGAAGAGCGAGCGCTTCGCCGCGGTCTTGACTGGGATGGAGCGGGCCTTCGGAGGCCAGGCGCAAGCGTTCCTGAAGACCTACGAGGGCCGAGTCCTAGCGCTCTCGAATCGGTGGAACGACTT
>CAZPJJ010000665.1:0-1585 GCA_964586535.1 uncultured Acidobacteriota bacterium
ACGCCGCCCTGATAGACGAGATAACCATCGTGGGGCTCACGCCCGGTGATCTCGTGGGCGATCGGCGTCGTCATCAGCGTGCGCGCCGCATCGGGGTCGTCTGGGTGCATACCCAGCGCCCAGCCGAGCTTGATGTAGGCCACCTCGGGCAGCATGTTGGCGAGCGGCACGACGCCCAGCCCGAGGATCTCGCGCCCCGTCTCGTAGACGTACATCTGCACGAAGCCCCAGAGCGTCTGCAGCGTCATGTAGACCTGCACGCCCGCGTCGCGCGCGCGCTCGAGCGCCGGATAGACCTTGCGATTGACATGGCCCAAGCCCGTGCCGGCGATGACGATGCCCTTGTAGCCGCGGTCGACCATCGCGTCGATCACGTCGGGATGCATGTTCGGGTAGTAGTAGAGGATCGTCACGCGCTCTTCGAAGCACGCGTGAACATCGACGTTCGTGTCGGTGCGGCGGCGCGCGTAGTCGCTCTTGATCGGCGTGATCTTGCCGCGCTCGACCATCGCCAGCGGCACGTCGCCGATCGTACGGAAGGTGCTGCGGTACGAGCTGTGCATCTTGCGCACGCGCGTTCCGTGATGGAGCAAGTTATAGCGGTCGGAGGTCGGCCCGAACATGCAGACCATCACTTCCGCGATCTCGCCGTGCGCGGCGGCCCACGTCGCGTTGATCAGATTCTGCGCGGCGTCGGAAGATGGCCGGTCAGAGGATCGCTGGCTGCCGACCATCACGATCGGCACCGGGGAGTGCTGCACCATGAAGCTCAGCGCGGCGGCCGTGTGGTGCATCGTGTCCGTGCCGTGGCCGACGACGACGCCGCTGTAGCCCGCGCGAATCGCCTCGCCGATGCTCTCGGCCAGCACGAGGTACTGCTCGGGACCCATGTTCTCGGAGAACACGCCGAAGAGCTTTTCGGTCTCCAGATTGCAGATGTCGGCGAGTTCCGGCACGGATCCGTAGAGTTCGCCGGGCGAGAACGCCGGGATCACCGCTCCCGTCCGGTAATCGAGACGCGAGGCGATCGTGCCGCCCGTGCCGAAGAGCCGCACGCGCGGCTTCGCCGGGTCGTGGGGGAAGGCCTTCTCGGGGATCTTGTAATGCGCCTCGCGATAGCCGATCTGCACCATCTCCTGCACGGTGTCCGCGCGCAGGCCGACGTTGTAGCCCGAGATCAGCTTGAGCACGATGTGCTGCGCGTCGGCCGTCTCCGAGCGCGGCAGGATCAACCCCGTGAACGATCCGCGCGTCGTCTTGGCCTCGACCTCGCTCCAGACGCGCACGCCGAAGCGCTCCATGACCGCACGGCAGGGATCGCGATAGCCCTTGTAGCGATCGTCGCTCATGGGCGGGCCTCCTTCCGCTGCGGCACGCCGGGCGCGGCGGCGGAGAGCGCGGCGGCGAGTTTGGTGCTCAGCGTGGCGGGATCTGCCGCGCCGAGCGCGTGGCGCATCGCGACGCCCAGGGCGAAGCGCAGGCGCGCACCGGCGTCCCGCGTGCGCGCCTCGCCGACGTGCCTCACGGCGAGCGCGACCGCGGCATCCTCGGTCGCGGCATCGCGGCGCCGCTCGCGCACGCCTTC
>CAZPJJ010000666.1:0-1565 GCA_964586535.1 uncultured Acidobacteriota bacterium
GGCTTTCGCGGACTCGTGACACGACCGACGCGAGGACGTAGGAAACTCGCGTCGAAATGAAAACTCCTCCTGGCACCATGAATTGCTGGCCACCGCGCCGGCGATTCATCGATCACCACGTGGTAAAAGGAGGGTAGTCATGCGTCACAAGATCGTCATGCTCGCCGCCGGGCTCGGCATCGCCGTGCTTTCGGTGGCCTCGTCGCTTGCGGGCGACGCGCCGTTCCGCTTCGGCCAGAACGTCGTCAAGCCGCGGCCTGGCGTCGAGATCCAGAACGTCCAGGTCGGCGTGCGTCCCTACTTCCTCGTCGAGCAGATGGAAGACGGGCCGCTCAAGGAGAAGCTGCGTCAGTGCGCGAATCGTCCGTTCTACAAGACGGACTTCTCGATCGGCCACCGCGGGGCGTGCCTGCAGTTCCCCGAGCACACGAAAGAGTCGTACGTGGCAGCGGCACGCCAGGGTGCCGGGATCGTCGAGTGCGACGTGACGTTCACGAGCGATCGCCAGCTCGTCTGCCGCCACTCGCAGTGCGACCTGCACACGACGACGAACATCCTCGCGATTCCCGATCTCGCCGCGAAGTGCACGCAGCCCTTCGTTCCCGCGGATCCCGCGACCGGCCGCCGCGCGTCGGCGCTCTGCTGCACGAGCGACATCACGCTCGCCGAGTTCAAGACGCTCTGCGGCAAGATGGACGCGTCGAATCCCAACGCGACGACCGTCGCCGAGTACCTTGGCGGTACCGCGAACTTCCGCACGGATCTCTACTCGCAGTGTGGCACCGTGCTGACGCACAAGGAGAGCATCGCGCTCTTCAAGGAACTGGGCGTGAAGTTCACGCCCGAGCTGAAGACTCCGAGCGTGGCGATGCCTTACGAGGGCGAGTACACGCAGGAGATGTACGCGCAGCAGATGATCGACGAATACAAGCAGGCGGGCGTACCCGCGAAGGACGTCTGGGCGCAGTCGTTCTACTTCCCCGACATCCTCTACTGGATCGCCAACGAGCCGGCCTTCGCCAAGCAGGCCGTGTGGCTCGACGCGCGCTGGGACGACGGCCCCGGCGGCTTCGACGAGAACGACCCCGCCACGTGGACGCCGACGATGGATGAACTCGTCGCGCAGGGCGTGAAGATCGTCGCCCCGCCGATGCAGGTGCTCCTGCGCCTCGATGCCAACGGCAAGGTGATTCCGTCCGAATACGCCCGCGCGGCCCGCGCCGCCGGCCTCGACATCATCACCTGGACCTTCGAGCGCTCGGGCATCCTCAAGCCCAACACGCCGACCTACTACTACGCGACCATCACCGGCGGCATCGACGGCGACGGCGACGCCCTCGTCGTCCTCGACGTCCTCGCCAAGGACGTCGGCGTCATCGGCATCTTCTCCGACTGGCCCGGCACCGTCACCTACTACGCCAACTGCATGGGCCTCTGATTCCCGTTGCAATCCCGGGGGGACAGTCGACTTAGGGGGACAGGCACCCTAAGTCGCCTGTCCCCCTAAGTCGCCTGTCCCCCTAAGTCGCCTGTCCCCCTAAGTCGCCTGTCCCCCTAAGTCGCCT
>CAZPJJ010000667.1:0-1562 GCA_964586535.1 uncultured Acidobacteriota bacterium
AAGGCGCTACGCGTTGCCGGATGCGCTCGGCGAGACGATCGGCCGCTTTGATCGCCACCCGATCGGCTACGGCTTCGTGATTCCCGACGACCCGGGCGAGAAGGACCTTTTCATTCCGCCCCACGCACAGGGTGATGCGCTCCATCGGGACATCGTCGCGGTCGTCGTCGTCGACGTGAAGCCCGATGGTCGTCGAGAGGGCCGCATCGTCGGCGTCGTCGAGCGCCGCGGCGAGCGGGTCGTGGGGCTCTATCACCGTGCGCACGCCGGCGGCGGAATCGTCGAGCCGCTCGATTCCGGCTCGAGCTTCGAAGTTCGCGTGGCCAAGGACGCCGCGATGGGAGCGCAGCCGGGCGAACTCGTCACGGTGCGAGTGGATCGCCATCCCGAGAACGGCATCGCCAAGGGGACGATCATCGAGCGGCTCGGCCAGCCCGACGACCCCGGCGCGGATGTCGCGGCCGTCATGCGTCGCTACGGTCTCGCCGAGGAGTTCCCTGACGACGTTCTGCGCGCAGCGGAGCGTCTTCCCGCTGCGTCAGACGGCTGGGATCTCGAGGGACGCGAGGACTTCCGCGGGCAGATCGTCGTCACGATCGACGGTGCCGACGCGAGAGACTTCGACGATGCGATCTCCGTCGATGCCATAGAAGGCGGAGGATACCGGCTCTTCGTCCACATCGCGGACGTCGACGCGTTCGTCGCCGAAGGCGGGGCGATCGATCGCGAAGCGATGCGCCGCGGGACGAGCGTCTATTTTCCGGGCCACGTCGTGCCGATGCTACCCCCGCGGCTCTCCGACGACCTCTGCTCGCTGCGCCCGCACGTGGAACGCTTGACCCACGGCGTCGCCATCGACTTTGATGCGCGAGGCCGGCCGCAAGCGCGTCGGTTCTTCGACGGGATCATCGCGTCGCGCGCGCGGCTCACCTACGACGAGGTCTCGGCTCTTCTCGAGGACGCCGACCAGGACTTGCGTGCGCGCCTGGGTGACGTCGCATCGATGTTGGACCGCGCGGCTGTGTTGGCGAAGCTCCTCATCGAAGACAGGGGGCGGCGCGGCGCGATCGATTTCGAGATGGCCGAGACGTACGTGACTCTCGACGATCGAGGCGCGACGACAGCCATCTTGCGCCGCGAAAGGCGCCTCGCGCACCGGCTGATCGAGGAGTTCATGATCGCGGCCAACGAAGCGGTCGCCACGGAACTCGTCGAAGCCCGCGAACCGGCGATTCACCGGGTTCACGAGCGTCCGGATGCGGGGCGCATCGCTCGCCTTGCCGAGTTCATCGCTCCTCTGGGCTATGGCGTTCCGGAGCCCTTTCATGCGATCGAACCCGAAGACCTGGCTGCCATCGTCGAGCGTTCGCGCGGATTGCCCGAGGCGCCCTTCATCAACCGCGTCGTGCTGCGTTCGCTGGCGCTCGCCCGCTACGATGTCGTCAGTCTGGGGCATTTCGGTCTCGCGCTCTCGCGCTACTTGCACTTCACGTCGCCCATCCGCCGTTATCCCGATCTCGTCGCGCATCGCGCGCTACGCCGGCGGCGCGCTCCCGTACGCG
>CAZPJJ010000668.1:0-1562 GCA_964586535.1 uncultured Acidobacteriota bacterium
CTCGTCCGGCGACGGCTCCCGACCCTCGACGTAGAGGACGAGCGCACAGTGGCGGCCGCGATCGACGGCGTACGAGAGGTGCCGCACGGTCACCTCGTGCTTCGCGGTCCACTTCTCGATCTGCTGGGCGACCTCAGGACCGGTGCTAGCGGAAAAGAAGTGGGATCTCATCGCGCACCTCCCCTTGGAATCAGTTCCTGCTGGCCAGTGAACTCGGAGGGAAGCCGAGCGCACTTCGATCGGTTGCAGGACGAGCAGGCGCAACAGAGATTCGACAGCCTATGCTGGCCGCCTCGCCGAAGCGGAATGATGTGGTCAACGTTCCTGTCCTTCTTCGCGACCACCCGCTTGCACCAGAAGCACCGAAGGCGCGGGATCGTTCGGACCATCTCATAGAACGACCTGATAGCCCGGCTGTCCTCGGCCGTTGCGGCGCGAACGATTGCCCGTCGCGCCGACTGCTCGGCGGCTTTCGCCGCTCTGTTGCGGCGCGACCATTGGCGCGCGCTCTCCCGTACCTTCTCTAGATTCCTGCGGCGCCACACGCGGTTGTAGGCGAGACGGCGCTTCGGGTTCTTGAGCACGTTCTTCCGCACCCTGGCGATCACTTTCTCGCGCGTCGCCAAGTAGTGAGCTCGCCTGCAGCTCTTGCACTGGCGTTGGAGTCCATCTTTCATGAGGCGGTTCGCGTGGAACTCCGAGCGGGCCCTGGTTACACCGCAGCGAGAGCAGCGCTTCTGACTCATGCGCTCACCGTCTCGGTGAGTCCGGGCGCCACGAGCTCGCCATCTCGAAGCAGGAACACACGACAATCCGCTCCCGCCTTGTTGATCTCGCGCGCCCTGTCTTCGGTGTTCGGCTCCCTCTCGACGGTGAAGATGAACACCTGATGCCCGCATTCCTGGAGAACGCTGAGCGTCTGTTCGTCGAGGGCCGTATCGAGCCGCTCGCGATCGTCCATCACCACGAGACCGAGACCGGAATAGGACGCCGCGGCACATGCGAAAGCCACCCCGAACGCGATCTGCTCACCTCCCGAGAGGAACCGCGCGGGGACCGTCCGACCCCCGACCGTGACGAGCGGGTCGTCCTCGGCGTCGATCGCCGGGCGGAGGTCCACCCGGAACCCCATCGGTTCGAGGAGCGCGTTGAGGTCCTCGTGGAACCGGAGGAGGCCGTCTCCCCCGCCGATCGCCTTCCGCAGTCCGTTGGGGCCGAGAGCCTCGACCAGGTCGTTGAGCTCGTTCCAGGCCTGCTGCGCGGCGTCGTGACGCGCCCGGACCTGCTCGTAGTGCTCGACGTCGCGGATGTAGGTGGCGAGCGCCTCGAGACGGGTGTTCCCGTTCGAGATCCGCTCGGCGAGCTCCTCGGCGCGCTTGGCGGCCTCGGGGTCCCCCGGCTCGTCCGGGGCGGCCTCCGCGGCCTCGAGCGTCGCCTTCGCCGTCCCGTAGGTCGCCTGGAGCTTCTTCTCCTGCGCGACGAGCTCCGCGCGCCGCCGGTCCTGGCGTTCGAGCCGGTGGATCTCCGTCTCGTCGACGACGACGCGCGGCGGGAGGGTGTCG
>CAZPJJ010000669.1:0-1561 GCA_964586535.1 uncultured Acidobacteriota bacterium
CGGCCAGAACGAGGATCGAGGAGAGAAAAAGACGTCGCATCGGAACCTCGGGGGCGAGGGAATAGGGGGCGAGCACCGTGGTATAACCCGCGCGGCGGTCATGCTGCCAGAGGGACGGCGTCCATGCTGCTCGTGGATTCTCTCGCGAAGTCGTACGGCGAGGTACGGGCCGTCGATGGTCTTTCGTTCGACGTGGGTGCCGGGGAGATCTTCGGTCTGCTCGGGCCGAACGGGGCGGGCAAGACGACGACGATCTCGATGATCGCGGGGGTCCTGAGACCGGACGCAGGCCGCGTGGTGGTCGGCGGCGAGGACGCCTGGGCGAAGCCTCTCGCCGCCAAGCGCCTGCTCGGGGTCGTCCCCCAGGACATCGCGCTCCACGAGGATCTCTCCGCCCGCGACAACCTGCGCTTCTGGGCCTCGCTCTACGGGATGAGCGGCGCCCCGCGCGCCCAGCGCATCGACGAAACGCTCGATCGCGTCGGTCTCCTGCAGCGCGCGAACGATCGCGTCGCGACGTTCTCCGGCGGCATGAAGCGCCGCTTGAATCTCGCGTGCGGGCTCGTGCATCAGCCGAAGCTTCTCTTGCTCGACGAGCCGACCGTCGGCATCGATCCGCAGGCGCGCGTCGCCGTGCTCGATGTCGTGCGCGAGGTCGCGGCCCAGGGCACGGCGGTGCTCTACACGACGCACCACATGGAGGAAGCGCAGCAGCTCTGCGCGCGTCTGGCGATCGTCGACCACGGCAAGATCCTCGCGCTCGGCACGCTCGACGAACTGACGCGCCTCGCCGGCGAGGGCGCGATCGTGCGTCTCTCGGGAAGCTTCGACGAGACGCGCGTGCGGCCGCGTCTCCTTGCGATGGACGGCCTCACCGTGTTGCGCCTCGAGCCCGCGCTGGTGCTGATCTCGCTGCACGAGGACGGCCCTGGGCTCGCGGCGTTGCTGCCCGCTCTCCTCGATCCCGCGCTCGGCACCGAAGACGTCGCGTTTCAGCGGCCCTCGCTCGAGAGCGTGTTCATCAGGCTCACGGGCCGCGCGCTGCGCGACTGATGGGCACGCTCCTCGCGCTCGTCGCCCGCGACGCGGTGCGCTTCCTGCGCAACCCCTCGCGCGTGCTCTTGACGCTCGCCGTCCCGCTCGCGCTCGCAGGTATCTTCTCGCTCGTCTTCGGCGGCGGAGGCGTCGATCCGCGCATCCGCGTCCTGCTCTGGGATCAGGACGAGGCTGGTATCGGCACGCTCCTCGCGCAGGGCATGCGCGGCGGGGACGGCGCGGAGCGGCTCGAGGTCGTGCTCGTCGGCGAGGAAGGTCTCGCGATGATGGAGCGCGGCGAGGCGTCGGCGCTCGTGCGCATCCCCGTGGGATTTCTCGATCGCTATCTCGCCGGCGAGCCCGTTGCGCTCGAGGTCGTGAAGAACCCCGCCGAGCGCTTCCTGCCGCGGCTCGTCCAAGAGGGCGTGCAGGCGGGCGCGGTCGTCCTTTCGCAGCTCTCGCGCGTCGCGGGGCCGGAACTCCGCGACTTCGGTGCGATGCTCGACGGCGAGCGGGCGCCGACGAC
>CAZPJJ010000670.1:0-1550 GCA_964586535.1 uncultured Acidobacteriota bacterium
TCGTCCTCGATCCTCACCGGCCAGAGGGCGGTTTCGAGGGCGAGTCCGCGGCCCCATGCGGGCCGCAGCGCGCGGGCTTCGAGGCGCTTGCGCGCGAGCGCGAGCGGCTCCGTGATGCCTTTCGCGATGATCGTCTCGGCACGGAAGCGCGCATCTTTCACATCGACGCGGACGGTGCGCATGTCCCTGCGGGGCAACGTGACGAGCAGCTTGCACCCGTGGCGAGCGAGCCCTTTGAGCGTCGCGACGGCGGTGCCGATCGTCTCGCCGTTGGTCCAGAAGTGACCGCCGGCATTCCACGCCAGCGAGCCCAGGCCGTACTCCTGACCGGAGAAAGCGTGCCGCACGTCGATCGCGTGGACGAGTGTGCGGCTCACGGAGAGTGCGTCGCGGTTGAGGCGCTCGAGTTCCTCGGCCCATCTCGCGTCGATCGGCAGGTCGGCGGCGAGCAGCAGGACGTGCTTCGTCGCGGGCACCTCGCCGGGATCGCCGATGGCGTGCACGAGCGATTCGAGCGCCGCGAACCAGCGGTGCATGCGTGCCTCGCGCGATCCGGGCGCGAGCGGTGCGTGCCCCGCCGCATCGAGTTGTCCGAGCGCGGCGAGCGCCTGCTCGCGATCGGCCAGCCAGTTCGTCGCGATGTCGGGTGCCTCGCCGCCACGGTACGCTGCGATCAACAGCCGGTCGCCCCGCGCGGGATCGAAGTCGCGCTCGATCATCGCGCGCGCCTGGTCGAACGCGCGCCGGCGCATGCTCGCGTCGGGCGGCACGTCGCAGGGCGGGAAGTGCGTCTCGTCGACGTAGAGCACGATCCACTGCGGCTCTTCGCCCGGCGGCTCGATGCCAAGGTCCAAGGGCGAGGAGTCGCTACGCGCGGACCCCACGCGATCGATCGTCAGCTCGCGGAGCGTCCGCCGCGTGCGCCATGCGCCGTCGACGAGCACCTCGACGCGGTCCAGGTCGAGCTGGGCGCACAGCTCCAGCTCGCCGGACTCGGGCCAGACGGTCACCTCGATGACCGAGCGGTCCACCGACACGGATTCGCGGAGGTGTGAGGGAAGCGGTGCCTCGCCCGCGTACGCGAGAGCGCACCCGGCGAGCATCACCGCCAACCACCCACCGCCAACCCGCAACGCCTCGCTCCTCGCCCGCGGCGCGTCCCCGCGCTCGCGGCGCCGTCGTGCGCGATTCAATGGAGCTGAACCAGCGCGCGACCATCCGCTGCCGCATCGACGGTGATGGTGTTGGTACCCGTGACGAGGTGTGCCTCGACGAAGATGAAGCCCTTCTCATCGAAGGCTGGGCTGGCGAAGTCGGCCACCTCGATGCCGTTGACGCTCACCGTGCCGGCCGTGAAGCTACCACGAAAGACCCGCAGCACGGTATCGGCGGGTTTATCGGCGCGGAATCTAAGCAGCGGCAGCGAATCGGGCGTCTGGGCGAGGAAGACGTTGAACGGCATCTCGACGCCATAGGCCCGCACCATCGCCGACCACCCCAGATAGCAGGTGTTGAACGACTCGCTCTCGGCCCCCATCGCCGAGTTCGTG
>CAZPJJ010000671.1:0-1535 GCA_964586535.1 uncultured Acidobacteriota bacterium
GCGCGATCCGGTACCGGAACCGGGACGCCCCGCGCTCGTCTTTACTTGCCCGCGGGAGTGCGAGTATTGTTCGCTGCGATCCGTGGCGCTCGCTCGAAGCGCACGCGAGCGGCGAGCCCGCACGCCGTTCGCCTGCCAGAACACCTCGCACGCGAGGCAGCGCGCTCCAGAGGTGCCTCGATCCGCCACGAGGAGTTCCGATGCCGCTCTCTCCGCTCGATGTCGAATCCCGTCGGTTTCGGCGCCGCCTCTTCGGGTACGACCGTTCCGAGGTCGAGCACTTTCTGACGTCCGCGGCCGACTCGCTTTCCCAAGCGATTCTCGAACGCGAAGAATTCTCGCGGCGCGCCCAGACGCTTTTGCGCGAGATCGATGAATTTCGTCAGCGCGAACGAACGCTCATCGAAGCGCTCGCGGGCGCCGAGCGGCTCGCCGAGGAACGAAAGGCCCTCGCCCATCGCGAAGCGGAACAGATCGTCGCGGACGCGCGCCGACATGCCGAGCGCATCATCACGAGCACACGCGACGAAGTCTCTCGCGTCGAGCAGCAGATCCTCCGCTTGAAGTCCGAACGAGAGGGATTCGAGAACCGCCTCGCCGCGCTCATCAACGAGCACAAGCGGCTCATCGAGCATCGCCGGCACGAACAAGAAGAACTCGCCGAACCGCGCGGCCGAAGCCCGATGCCGCCGCCTCACCCCCTCGATCCGAAACCATGACTCCTTTGCCCCGCGCCGATTTCGTACTCGGCGGGCTCTCCGAACTCGCCACCTGCGCCGGACCGGGCCCCGCCCGGGGAGGCGACCAGTCGCGCGTCGCGGTGCTCGAGGACGCCGCGATCGCCGCTTCGCACGGGACGATCGTGTGGGTCGGCGCGGAGCGCGATCTCGACCGTCACGTCGCGGTCGAGCCCGGCGCGGTACGGATCGACGCGCGCGGCCGAGCCGCCCTGCCCGGGCTCGTCGACTCGCACACTCATCTTGTCTGGGCCGGTGACCGGGCCGATGAGTTCGAGCAGCGCCTTCGCGGCGCGACTTACTCCGAGATTGCCGCCCAGGGAGGCGGCATCCTGCGTACGGTCGACGCCACGCGCGACGCCAGCCGGGAGGACCTCGCGCGGGCCGCGAGCGAGCGCATGAGTCGCATGAACGCGCTCGGAACCACTGCCTTCGAAGTCAAGAGCGGCTACGGACTCGACCTTCCAACCGAATTGAAGATCCTCGAGGCAGCGAAACTCGCGGCTCGCGGAAAGCCTTTCGCGACCGCCACGACGCTGCTCGGCGCGCACACCGTACCGCGAGAGGCTCGGGGCAGCGCGGGCGACCGCGCACGGTACGTCGATCTCGTCTGCGAGGAGATGATTCCTCGCGTCGTCGAAGGCGGGCTGGCACGCTTCGTCGACGTCTTCGTGGACGAGCACGCGTTCACGCTGGACGAGGCGCGGCGCGTGCTGCGCGCGGGTCGCGACGCGGGGCTCGGGCTCAAGGTGCATGCGGATCAACTCGCGCGCGCTGGAGGCGCCGCACTCGCGGCGG
>CAZPJJ010000672.1:0-1533 GCA_964586535.1 uncultured Acidobacteriota bacterium
CAACTACTGGCCGGTGGGATACGCCGCGCTGCTCGCCGTGCCCTATCGCCTCTTCGGCGCCGAGCCGGCCAGCGGCTTCTTCTTGAACCTCGTGCTGGGTCTCTCGATCGTGCCCGGGCTCTTCCTGCTCGGCCGGGATCTCTTCGGCCGCCCCGCCGGTCTCGTGGCCGCGCTCATCGGGGCCGTTTACCCGACCTTCATCGTGCAGACGACTGTGCTCGGTTCGGAAGCCGCCTATCTGCCCGGCCTCGTCTGGTGCGCGTGGCTCTTCGTGCGCGCACTGCGCGCGCCGTGGGCCCCGGCGTTCGCGATCGGGGCAGGCGTGCTCTGGGGCGCGCTCGTCCTCGTGCGCCCGCCGGCGATCGTGCTGCCCGCCGCGCTCCTCGTCGCCGCCTGGGCGGTGCGCGCGGGACGGCGGCAGACGGCCGTGGCCGCGGTGCTCGTGGTACTTGCGGGCGTCGCCGTCATGGCCCCGTGGACGCTGCGCAACGCTCGGGTGATGGGAGCCGCAACGCCGCTCTCGCAGAACGGCGGCGCGAATCTCTGGATGGGCAATCACGAGGGCGCGAACGGCGAGTACATCGCCCTCCCGGCGAGTTACGCGGCGATGCCGCTCGTCGAGCGCGAGCAGGTCCTGCGCGACGAAGCCGTGCGCTTCATCCGCACGCATCCGTGGCGCTACGCACAACTCGCCCTGCGCAGGACCTGGGTCAGCATGCGTTCCGACACGAGCGCCGCCGATTGGAGCCGCGTCGGCATCAGCGCCACCTTCGGCGAGCGAGGCGTGCTCGCCGTGAAGTTCGTCTGCACCAGCGCCTACTACGCGCTCGTCCTCGCGTCGCTGGGCGCGCTCGCCTGGCGCTTTCGCCTGCGCGCGCTACGGCGCGCGGACGCCTACTTGCTGGTGCTCGCCGCGCTCAATGCAATCCCATTCGTGATGATCGTCGCGCAGAACCGCTACGCGATGCCGCTGCTCCCGCTCTACGCTTTGACCGCAGCGACGTGGGCCGCCGTGCGCGTGGACTGAGGAAGCGTACACTCACGCGGTGCGCGGACGGGGCGTCATTCGCGAACCGGGTTTTCGCTTCAAGGAAGGCACACTCTTCGTGTTCTCGCCCGAAGGCGTGACGCTCGTCCACGGCTGGCCGCGCCTCGAGGCCGCGCGCAAACGTCCCACCGACCCGCACTGGGAGCCCTACGAACCCGAGTTCCAGGTCGTGCGCCCCTTCCGGCGCGCGCGCGTCGCGCGGCAAACCGACTCCAAGCCGCAGCGCCAGCTCGCGCTCCCGCTCGCCCTGCCTCGCCGTCCTTCGCTCGCCGAGCAACGGCGGCGCGCCTTCGCGGCGTTTCGCACCGCCATGCCCCCGGACGTCGCGGCGGCCGTCGAGCCTTTCGCCAGCGGGCAATGGGCGTTGCTCCACATGTTGCGCGACGCACCGGAATCGAGCGATCTGCTGCTCTCGAATCCCGCGCTCACCTTCGCGCTCGCCCAGCACGCGCGCTACGAGTCGCCCTGCGCACCTTCCGAGCTGA
>CAZPJJ010000673.1:0-1529 GCA_964586535.1 uncultured Acidobacteriota bacterium
CATCGTCATCCAGGCGGGCGCGATCCTCGCCGTCTTGGGCCTCTACCGCGAGCGCGTCCGCTCGATGGTCGTCGCCCTGGGCGACCTGCTGCGGGGGGGGCTCCCTGCCTTCAGATCGCTGCGCGCGACGCTGAATGCGAACCAGGTTCCGGGCCTGAATCTCCTGGCGAACCTCGTCGTCGCGTTCCTACCGGCGGCAATCCTGGGCCCGCTCCTCGAAGATCGCATCGAGACGGCGCTCTTCTACCCGGTGCCCGTAGCCGCCGCGCTCGCGCTGGGGGGGCTGGTCATCTTCGCGTTCGAGCCACTCCGGCGCCGGCGGCTCACCGACGGGATGGGCCTGGAGACGCTCAGCATGCGCGGGGCGTTCTTCATCGGCCTCATCCAATGCCTGGCGATGATCCCTGGCACCTCGCGCTCGCTGGCGACGATCCTCGGCGGAATCGCGGTCGGACTTCACCCGGCCGCAGCGGCGGAGTTCTCGTTTCTGCTGGGCCTGCCCACGCTCGGCGGGGCGACGTTCATCAAGGCCGTCGGCGACGGCGATCTGCTCCTTGCAGAGGTAGGCCCCTTGTCGTTGCTCGTGGGCCTGGCCGTGGCCACGGTCAGCGCCGCGCTCGCGGTGAAGGGCTTCGTCGCCTGGCTGAATCGCCACGGATTGGCCGGCTTCGGCGTCTACAGGATCGTTCTCGCGGCTCTCGTCTTCCTCGCGATGACGGGCCGCTTGTGATTTTTCTCGCGTAGGGCGTGCCGAGACCGTTCGGGTTGTTTCCTCCCTCGCCCTGACCCTTGTATGATCGCGGCGGCATGAGGCGAAGCGGCGACATGTCCCTGCACGGGTGTCCATGAGCACGGGTGCGTGGATCGAGCGTCCCTGGGCGCGCGAGGTCATGGCCGTTCTCTGCGGCGGATCGACGATCCTCCTGCTCCTCGCGCTCGTTTCTTATCATCCGCACGATCCCTCGTTCTTCGCGTCGTCTTCGGGCGACGTGCGCAATTGGGTCGGGCCCGCGGGCGCGCAAGTCGCCGCGCTCCTCTTCGAGACGCTCGGGCTGGCCGCTTGGCTTTCTCCCCTCGCGGGAGTCGCCGCCCTCCTTCGACAACTCCGGCCCGGGACGACGCCCTGGCGGCGCTCGGCGTTGACGGGCCTCGCGCTCGTCGCGGTGTCGACGGCGGTCCTGCTCTCGCTCGTCGTCGGACGGATTCGTTTCCGCGGAGCCGCCCTGCTCGCGGGCGGCCTGGGAGGCGAACTCCTCGGAGATCTGCTCGTCAGCCTGCTGAGCGAGATCGGTTCGCTGGTCCTTGCGATGACGGGCCTGCTCGTCGGCCTGGTTCTCGCAGCGCGATCGCCGCTCGCCGAGGCGACCGGCGATCTGATCGACGCGGCGGGCCAGCGCCTGCCCGCGCTCCGTCACGTCGCGACCCCTTTTCGACGCGCCGGCTCCCGCGTGCGCGAGGCGCTCTCGTCGGCGGCACGCGGACTGCGCTGGCCGCGATTCAGGCGGCACCGCGGTCCGGCCACGTTGATC
>CAZPJJ010000674.1:0-1522 GCA_964586535.1 uncultured Acidobacteriota bacterium
TGCGACCGATCTGCCTTAGGCAGGAGCCCGCGACGATCTGCGCGCCGATGCGCGGCAGGAGGTCACGCCGCTTCAGCCAGTAGGTGCAGGCGAAGGTCTGCTTCGAGAAGGTGCGCCCGCAGCCGTGACACTGGTAGCGCGGAATCTCGGCCTGATCACTCTTGCGGATGTACGAGCCGTGATGGGACCAGTGGAAGTCAGCGCCCTCGCGGATGCGGTGGTACTCGCACTCGTCGTTGGGACAGAAGGGCGGGAGGAACGAGTCCGGGTCCAGCTCTTCGATGATGTCGTGGGGCCATTCCATGCCCCCCGGCTAATTCAGGAATCGTGCCGATCTCGTGCGCTCTTCCAAGTCATTGACCGGCAACGAGGTGCCGCGAGCGGGACACGGGAAACTGTACCGAAAGTCCGCCCATGCCCGGGGCCGACGTCCGCATGCGGACGCTCTCGCCAACAATCTTCAGGGCACCGTGGACGCGCTACCGGAAGACGACCAACTTGAACGCTAGGAACTTCAGTGGCAGGACGACGCTCATCGCGATGAACACCGCAACGCCGTAGGGCACCACCGGCGCTAGCGTGTCGAGGAACGCGAAGACCGCCCAGTCGACACCTCGCCCAGCGGCGACCGTCGCGACGTATTTCGCCCCCTGTCGCGCGGCGTGCTCCTCTGTCGCCAAGAAGACCCAATAGCGGTTGAGCAGGAAGTTGACGGCAAGCAGCACCACCAGGGTGACCGCATAAGCGATCTTCGGCGGTGCGCCGAGCAGCTCGATGTAAAACGCCATCTGGGCGAGAGCGAAGACATACGAGAAGCCGCCGACCACGATGAACCTCGCCATGCCGCGCGATACGAAGAGCGCCGCCGGCTCCGGAAGCCGGCACCTCGTGCGTCGCAACCAGCGCTCCAGCGCCTCTCGTGCGCTCAACCCTGAGTCCGTCGCACGATCAGATCCGCGAGAATACCGAAGAAGAGCGTCTGTAGGCCGAAGAGCCCCGTGCCGAGCACCAAGTTCACGCTCTCCACGGGCTTGGCAGCCTGTCCGAGCAGGTAGTAGGAGAACTGCCAGAAGAAGACCGTCGCCGCGATCGCGAGAAAGACGAGACCGATGGGCGCGAAAATCTTCATGGGACGCACGCCGACGATGACGAGGAAGATCTGCGGCAGCACCTTGAAGGGATAGCGGAACGAGACGAACGACTTGCCGGTCTCGCGCTTGCGAAACCGCACCGGGGCATGCGCGAATCGCATCCCCTTGTGATAGGCGTCCAGCAGGATCTGCTGCGTGTAGTTGTAGTCCCCGGGCAGCGCGAAACGGGCGAGATAGGCGCCGTTGACCGCCAGGATGCCGGGCTGGCTGTCTCGCAGTGGCCAGCCGGTCAACCACCGCATGAGCCCCGTGAAGACGACGTTTCCGAGCCGCCGCACGAAGGGCATCTTGTACTCGAGCTGCCGGTGGCCGTACACGACGTCCGCCTCGTCCTCGAGGATCGGCAAGACGACATGCAGGATGTCCTCGGG
>CAZPJJ010000675.1:0-1520 GCA_964586535.1 uncultured Acidobacteriota bacterium
GTGATCGCGACGGGCACGCCCGAAGAGATCGTCGCCTGCGAGGCGTCGTGGACGGGGCGCTTCCTGCGCGGGCACCTGCCGCCCGCGCCCGCCGCTGCCGCCGCCGCGAAACCCGCGAAGGCCGCGCGCGCCAAACGCAAGCGCGCGTGACCCTCGTCTACAAGCCCGGCGTGCGGAGCAGCAGCTCCTTGCGCTCGGCTTCGTCGATGGCGCCCGCGAAGTCGCGGAAGTCGTCGTAGGCGCCGGGCTCGATCCGGCGCGGCGGCAGGCGCACCTCGCGCAGGACGACGAGGTGGTCACCGTCGCGGCTCACCCGCAGGTCGTAGGAGCCGAAGTCCGTCGCGAGATCGAGCGACGCGGGCATGTCGTCGAGCACGAGTCCCTCGGGAATGCGCAGGCGCATCGTGTCGCGCCGGAACTCCTGCATGTCGAAGAGCAGCGCGAAGCGCCGGCCCGGCTGCCCGGCGTACTCCGAGAACACGCCGAGCGGCGAGGCGACGAGCGGCAGCGCGATGCCGGTCGGCGTGCGCCGCCCGAACGAGCCTTCGATGAAGCCGATGTCGAGCACGACATCGCCGGAGTCGGCCTCGAGGCCGGTGGCCGCCGAGGCGATCACGCGCGCACCGGGGAAGGAGTTGCTGACGACGGACTGGTAGACGAGCGAGCGGCGCTCTTGCGGCACCTCGCGCACGACTTTGCGCAGGACCGCGGCGAGCGAGCCGCGCACGGTGAGCCGCAGCGTGCCCGAGATGGAGCCCTCGGCGTCGATCGTCGCTTCGGCGGCGAGATCTTCGAGGAAGTCCGGCTCGCGCACGGGCAGCCTCGCGACGGCCGCCGGCTCGGCCGGGTCGAGCGGCACGACGAGCGCGTCGGAGCCCGAGAAGCGCGGCGGGATCGTGTCGAAGACGTGGTTGACGTCGTTGTGATCGAGGAAATACGAGCGCTCGCCGGCGCGGATCTCGACGACGACATAGGGGAAGGCGAAGGTCGTCGCGCACCGGAGCTCGCGATCGAGGAATTCGACCGGCCGCGCGAGCACGAGCCGCGCGTCGAGGCCGAGCAGACGCGCCAGGGCGAGCGTGATGCCCGAGCGGTTGCCCTCGCCCGCGGAGGCCGAGGCGCTCGCGGCCGCTCCGAGATCGAGCGTCCTGCCGACCGGCGCGATGCGCTCGGCGACGACTTCGTGCAGCGCGCGCGCGAGGGCCGCGGCGTCCGCGGATCCGGCGCGCTTCCGCACCAGGGCGGCGAGCTCGGGCAGCGGCGGATCGGGCAGCATCGCCTCCAGGAGCGGCTGGCGCAGCACGTCGCCGACGTCGGACCACGAGAGGTTCATGCCGAGTCTCACGTGCGGCGTGATCTCGGTCTGGTCGGGCAGGTGCGGTTCGAGGCCGAGCCGCTGCATGTCGCGCCCGGTCCAGATCCGCGTGACGAGGCCGTCCTTCTCGATGCGCTGCGTTTCGAGCCCGCTCTCGTTGCCGCAGACCTCGAGCTCGATGCCGGCGTCGTGGGTGACGACGTAG
>CAZPJJ010000676.1:0-1519 GCA_964586535.1 uncultured Acidobacteriota bacterium
TCAACCCTGGCGATGCAAGCACCCCCGACGACGGGCTCTTCGGTCTGCGGCATTCGCTCGAGGAGGCGCTCGTCGTGGCCCTTCCCGTGCCCTACGAGGCCACCTGTTCGTCGCGGCACGGGACTCTCGACGGCCCCCGTGCGTTGCTCGACGCGTCATGCCAAGTCGACCTGCACGATTTCGTCCTGGGTGAGCCATGGAGGTACGGTTTGGCGGCAGTTCCCGAACCCGAGGAGATCCGCGAGCTTTCCGAGCGCGCGAAGGGGGCCGCGGAACGGGTGCGCGACGGCGACGCCTCGGCCCGGTCCGCGGTCGAGAACGCCGGACGCGAGGTCTGGGCCTGGCTCGAGGACGCCGTCGATCGCGTGATGGCGAGCGAGCGCATTCCGCTCGTCCTGGGAGGCGAGCACGGGATTTCTTCCGCGGCGTTTCGCGCGGCGGCGCGCCGCGAGCCAGGACTTGGAATCCTACAGATCGACGCCCACGCGGATCTTCGGGTGGCGTACGAAGGGTTCGTCACCTCGCACGCCTCCGTCATGCATCGAGCGATCGAGATCAACGATGTCGCCCGGCTCGTCCAGGTCGGCCTCCGCGACGTGAGTCGCGAGGAGTCGGACGTCATCGATCGCGCGGGCTCGCGCATCGTCGCGTTCTCGGATCAGGCCGTCGCGGCAGCGGTGCTCGGCGGTCGGTCGTTTGCCGACATCGCCCTGGACATCGTCTCCGCGTTGCCCGAGCGCGTCTGGATCAGCTTCGACATCGATGGGTTGGATCCCGCACTCTGTCCCGGAACCGGCACCCCGGTACCGGGCGGTCTGAGTTGGCGCGAGGCCAATCTGCTCATCGATCGCCTCGTTGCCAGCGGCCGGCGACTCGTGGGCGCCGATCTCGTCGAGATCGGACCCACGTTCTGGGACGGCTTCGTGGCGGCCAAACTCGCCTATCGGATCTGCGCGGCGCTGGTGGCGGCGCGGCAGGCGCATCCTCCCGGCGCGTGACGGGCGGGCGCGCGGCGCCAGGTCTTCGGTGAGCGCCCCGTCCTGCCGAACGATCCGCATTCGCGGTGGCCGTCCAGCCGACCATCCGACGGTCCGAGGGGCGGCAGGCTGCCTTAGTAGCGTGTTAACCTAAGCGCCTTGCGAAAGGAGGAACCCGTGATCGTAGGACGCTCCCCGTTGGTTCTTTCGACTCTGGCGCTCGTCGCGCTGGGTGCCGTCGCCTGTGGCGGTGGTCCCGCCGCGGATCCTCCCGAGGTCGTTCGCGCCAAGCAGATACTCGACGAGGGCTGGGGCGAGGGCGGTACCGTCGCTCAGCTCTCTGTTTCGCTCTTCGCCGGCCATCCCGGACTCGCGGAGGGTCGAGCGCGACTCGAAGAGGCGCTGAAGTCGTCCGCGCCGGCGACGCGTCTCGAAGCGGTCCGCGCTCTGGGTGCGTGGGGAACCAACGACGTCGTTCCGCTGCTGCAGCCCCTCGTCGCCGACGCGTCACCCGCGGTTGCCGCGGCTGCGTCTCGCGTGCT
>CAZPJJ010000677.1:0-1511 GCA_964586535.1 uncultured Acidobacteriota bacterium
AAGAGTGGATTGAGCTCATCAGCTTGAATCAAAATGTGACGATCCATCTGGAAGTCTCGGCGTAGGCCCGCCGCGCGCCATCGGCACGGCCCGCCTGCTCCTCCATCACGCCCCAGTCGAGCAGCGCCGACCACGTCCGCCCCGACTCCTCGAGATGGCGCTGCACTTCCTCGCGCGTGAACGCGTTGCGCGCACTCGCCTCGGCGATCCCGTCGACCATGAAGGCGAAGTCGCGGCTCGCGTGCGGATCGGTCCGCACCATCAGCTCGTCGACGGCGCCCGCGAGCAGCACGTCTTCATCGACCTCGCCGCGCTCCTTCGCCTCGTCGTAGAGCCGCGTCCCGGGGTAGTAGGCGAGCGGCGCGACGATGCCGTCCATCAGCCCGGCCGTCTCGAAGAGCGTCAAGTTGCGGCGCAGGTCCTCGTCGTTCTGGCCGGGGATGCCGGTGATGAAGTAGGCCGAGGTCTTGATGCCGATCTGGCGGGCGAGCGAAAGCGCGCGCTCGATCTGGTCGGGGCGGATCGCCTTGTCGAGCTCCTCGAGGATCTCGGGCGAGTTGGATTCCACGCCGAATTGCATCTGGTCGCAGCCGGCGCTCTTCAGCCACGTCAACCGCTCGCGATCGACGAGGTTGACGCGCGATTGACAGTTCCAGAGCACGAAGATGCGCCGGCGCAGCAGTTCCTCGCAGAACTCGCGCACGCGCGACTTGCGCGCCGTGAACGTGTCGTCGCGAATCGAGAAATACGTGATGCCGTAGCGCCTCTGAATGAACTCGATCTCCTGGGCGACGTTCGCGGCGCTGCGGAAGCGCATCTGACGGCCCCAGTAGAGCGGTGTATTGCAAAAGGTGCAGGTCGCGGGGCAGCCGCGCGAGGTGATCACGATGGGATATTGCTCGTTGGGATCGACGCCCGTGATCGCCTCGAAGCGGTCATCGGTGTGATAGGCGTCGAGATTCTCGGCGGTCGTCGCCGCCTTCGAGCGCTGCGGCTGCCCGTCCGCGAGCCACGAGAGGCCGTCGATGCCCGCCCACTCGCGCGAGCCCTCGGCCACCGCCCGCGTGATCGCGAGCATCGGCCCCTCGCCCTCGCCGCGCACGATGACGTGCGGCGCGCCGTTCTCCGCGGCGAGCACGCGCCCGTCGAGATGCGTCGCCTGCGGCCCGCCGCCGATGCGCAGCGCCCGCGGCACCACCTCCGCCGCCACGCGATAGAGCATCACCGCCGAAAGGTGGTTGAACGTGAAGTGCGACACGCCGACGATGTCGGGATCGAGCGCGGCGAAGGTCTTCGCGATCTCGCGCTCGGATCGGCCGGTGAAGTTGAAGAGCCGCGAATCGTAGCCCGCGGCGCGGAGCGTCCCGTGGATCGTGAACACGCCGTAGGGGACGATCCGCGAGAAGACGTCGCCCGCGTGGGGGTCGTCGGCTCGGTAGCAGAGGGCGATCCGTGGGCGCGTCATCGTGTCCTCGGGGGCATCGCTCGCAAGTCGTCCGGTGCGCGCGAAA
>CAZPJJ010000678.1:0-1510 GCA_964586535.1 uncultured Acidobacteriota bacterium
GTCGCGCTCGAACTCGGAGGCAACGCCGCGGTAATCGTCGACGAAGACGCGCGCGCGCTCGGCGATCTGCGCGCACTGGCGCGCCGCATCACGCGTGGCGCGTACGCCTTCGCCGGGCAGTCGTGCATCGCGGTGCAGCGCATCCTCGTCCACGAGGCGCTGCTCGACCCGCTGCGTGAGGCGCTCGTCGCCGAGACCGACGACACGCCCTGGGGCGATCCGCGCGACGAGCGCACGGTCAGCGGGCCGCTCATCGACGAGGCGAACGCCGACCGCGTGGAGTCTTGGATCCAGAGCGCCGTCAGGGCCGGCGGCCGCCTGCTCTGCGGCGGCGATCGCGAGCGCACGGTGATTCGTCCTGCTCTGCTCGAGCACGTGCCGCACGCCGAGCCGCTCGTCTCGGACGAGGTCTTTGGTCCGGTCGCGGTGCTCGAGCCTTTCGCCGCCTTCGAAGAAGCGCTCGCCTCGGTCAACGACTCGCGCTACGGGCTGCAGGCGGGGGTGTTCACCGCCAGCGTCGCGCGCGCGCGGCAAGCCTGGGAGGTGCTCGAGGTCGGCGGCGTCATCCACAACGACGTACCGACTTGGCGCAGCGATGCGATGCCCTACGGCGGCGTGAAGCGCTCTGGGATCGGACGAGAGGGGCCCGAGTTCGCGTACCTCGAGATGACCGAAGAGCGGCTGCTCGTGCTCCGTTGAAGCGCTCTCGTCACAGGGAATACCGGTCGAGCCAGCGATCGATCGCGGCCGCCGTGCGCGCCGAGACTGCCTTGTTGCCGGCTGCGTAGAGTTCGTCTCTTTCCCACGTGCCATTCGGTCCGCGCACGATCGAGAGCGTCGCGCGCTCGGGGCGCAGCACGCGGTAGATGTACGTCGCGCGCGCCTCGACGCGCATCGCGTAGGTCGCCACGCAGTTCGACTGTTCCACGCCCTCAGCGACGAGTTGATCCGGCGTGGTGAGCGGCACGATGTCGGGAGTGCCGGGCACGGGAGGTTTGCCGAAACGGCAGGCGAGGATGCGGTCGGAATAGCGCGCCGAATAGCGCACCGCGAGCGCGTCGTGGAGCTCGTCTAGTGCCGCGCGTGACGAGATCCTCCGCGCAGTGATCGGCTCGCCGAGGTCCTCGGCCAGGCCGATCGCGGCGCGCAGGCGATGCGCGGTGAAGGGATGATGGATTTCGCGCCGCGTGCCGAGCACTTCTTCGAGCAGCGCCGCGCTTGCCATGTGTGCGAGCCGCGCATCCTCGAGCAGCGCGACGACGCCGGCATTGAGCCGCGGCAGGTGCGCGAGCCGCTTCGCCGCGACAGGGTAGGTCAGCGCGGCGCGCACGCCTTCGAGCGTGCGTGAGGACACCGACGCCGGGACGAGCTTGCGCAGTGCGCGCGCCGCCGCCTCGGTTGCGGGATAGCCGAGCCAGCCGAGCATCTCTCGCTGGCGCCGCGTGAGGATCACGCTCAGCTCGGAAGGTGCGCAGGGCGACTCGTAGCGCGCGTGCTGGGCGAGCGCGAA
>CAZPJJ010000679.1:0-1509 GCA_964586535.1 uncultured Acidobacteriota bacterium
GCGCCCGGCCACGCCCGAGGACGCGAGGCGCAACCACACGGGCGCCCGGCTCGACGACGGCCGCGTCGTCGACGTTGCGCTCTTCGACGCGCTTCTTGCCGAGGAGATGGCGCGCGTCGAGCGCGAGATCGGCCCCGAGCGCTTCGCCGCCGGGCGCTTCGACGAGGCGCGCGCCCTCTTCCGCCGCATCTCCACCGCGGAGCACTGCGCCGAGTTCCTGACGCTCCCCGCCTACGAAATTCTCGTCCGCGACACCGCTCGTTCGTGACACGACGGCCGCGCAGCGCGCGGCCCGCTGGAGGTTAGAGATGACGCAGCTTTCGGATCACATGGCCCGCCGCTTCGAGGGAGTGACGAGACCTTACACCACGGCCGACGTCGAGCGGCTGCGCGGGACCGTCACGATCCAGCACACGCTCGCCGATCTCGGAGCGCGCCGCCTCTGGAACCTCATGCACGAGCGACCCTACGTCCACGCGCTCGGCGCCGTCACGGGCAATCAGGCCATGCAGCAGGTGCGCGCCGGACTCGAGGCGATCTACTGCAGCGGCTGGCAGGTCGCGGCCGACGCGAATCTCTCGGGACACATGTACCCGGACCAGAGCCTCTACCCCGCGACCAGCGTGCCGTGGCTCGTCAAGCGCATCAATCAGACGCTGCAGCGCGCCGACCAGATCGACGCGATGGAAGGTCGCACCGGCACGCACTGGTTCGCGCCGATCGTCGCCGATGCCGAGGCCGGCTTCGGCGGTTCGCTCAACGCCTTCGAGCTGATGAAGGGGATGATCGAAGCGGGCGCCGCGGGCGTGCACTTCGAGGATCAGCTCTCGTCCGAGAAGAAGTGCGGCCACCTCGGCGGCAAGGTCCTCGTGCCGACGAGCCATTTCGTCCGCACGCTCGTCGCCGCGCGGCTCGCCGCGGACGTCTGCGACGTGCCGACGATCCTCATCGCCCGCACCGACGCGCACGCGGCCAACCTGCTGACCTCCGACATCGACCCGCGCGATCACGAGTTCCTCACGGGCGAGCGCACGCCCGAGGGCTTCTTCCGCATCCGCTGCGGCATCGAGACGGCGATCTCGCGCGCGCTCTCGTACGCGCCCTATGCCGACCTGATCTGGTGCGAGACGTCCACGCCCGACATGGCCGAGGCGAAGCTCTTCGCGGAGAGCGTGCGCCGCGACTACCCGAACAAGATGCTGGCCTACAACTGCTCGCCCTCGTTCAATTGGAAGAAGAACCTCACCGATGCCGAGATCGCGACCTTCCAGCGCGAGCTGGGCGCGATGGGCTACAAGTTCCAGTTCGTGACGCTCGCGGGCTTCCACTCGCTCAACTTCGGCATGTTCGAACTGGCGCGCGGCTATCACGCCCGCGACATGGCCGCGTACTCGCAGCTCCAGCAGGCCGAGTTCGCCGCCGAGAAGGACGGCTACACGGCGACCAAGCACCAGCACGAGGTGGGCACGGGCTACTTCGACGAGGTGAGCAAGGTCGTCTCCGGCGGCG
>CAZPJJ010000680.1:0-1509 GCA_964586535.1 uncultured Acidobacteriota bacterium
GACGGCATCGGTCGTCGCGGTAGTCGTCACCGCCGTACTCGCCGTCCCGCTGCTCATCGGGAGCACTGCGGGGCAGGAGGCGGCGGAAGTCCGGGAAGTGCGCCAGGACGTCACGCTGCGCGGCGGCCAGAGCCTCGACCGGGCGCTCGAGGTCATCGAACGTCTCGAAGCCGTCGCCATGGAATACCCAGGAGTCGAAACCGTCGAGGCTGTCATCGAGGAGGACGGCGGATTCATCAACGCGCGCTTCGTCGACATCGACGAACGCCCGGAGGGCTCCGAACCCGCGACGCTCCGCCGGCTCTTGCGCGAGGAGGCCGCGTCGTTCGCGGGCGTGGCGCTCGAGACGAGCGAGGGGATGGGCGGGGGCGGCGGGGGCGGCGGGGATCCGATGGCGCAGGCCCTGGGGCAGGGCGCCGCGGAGATCGTGCTCTCCGGGCCGGACAACGCGCGGCTCGCCGATCTCGCGCGCGAGGTCGCGCAGCGCGTCGCGGCGATCGACGGCGTGGCCTACGCCGAGCCCGTGCAAGGCGTCGCCTCGCGCGAACTGCGCGTCCTTCCCGACGAACTCGCGCTGGCCTCGTTGGGGCTCACCGCCGACGCCGTGCTGCCCGTGCTTTCCGTCGTGCGGCGAGAAGGCGTCGAACTGCGCGTCGGGATGACGATGCCCGACGGGCAAGAGGTTCCTCTTGTCGTGCGCCGCACGGAGGGCATCCCCGGCGCCCGGGCGCTCGCGCGCCTTCCCGTGACGATCGCGGGCGGCGGCATGCAGCCGCTCGGGTCTCTCGTCGATTTGCAGCGCGTCCCGCCGCCTCCCGTGATCCGCCATCAAGACGGGCGGCGCGAGACGCGCGTGCGATACCTCTTCGACACGAGCGCTCCCTCGTCGGGGAACGCGCGGGCTGCTCTCGAATCCCGCGTCGTCGACGCCGTCCGCGGAGTTCATCGTCCGTCCGGCTACACGATCGAGACGCCGAGCGCCGACGAATCGACGAAGTGGTTCCGCACGGCGGTCGTTCCCGCGCTCCTGCTGCTTTTCGCGGTGCTCGCGGTGACCTTCGAGTCGCTGACGATGCCGGTCCTCGTCTTGCTCGCGATTCCGCTCACGCTGATCGGCGGCGCGTGGGCGCTCGTCATCTCGGGGCACGGCGCGGCACCTATGGCGCTCGTCGGAGCGCTTGCGCTCATGGGGCTCACCGTCAATCCGGCGATCCTGCTCGTCGACCGCATGCAGTCCCGCCTACGCGCGGGCTTCTCGGGAGCGGGGGGGGCGGCGCTCGCCGCCGTACGCGAGCGCGCGCGCCCGGTTCTGATGACGACGGCGACGACGCTCGCCGGGCTCTGGCCGCTCGCGATCGCGACCGGGCGCGAGAATGAACTCTGGCCCCCCTTCGCCGTCGTCGTGATGGGCGGGCTCGTGACCTCCACCGTGCTCACGCTCGTCGTCATTCCGCTCGGTTTCGTGCTCTTCGCGCGACTCGATGCGCTCTTCGGACGGCTCGGTCCGTG